>VAUM01000524.1 GCA_005774595.1 Actinomycetota bacterium | reverse complement strand
ATCAAGGAGTACTTCTATCACTACCGGATCACCGGCTCGGACTTCACGGTCACGCTCGACCCGACCGTGGAGCCCGAGATCCACACGCCCGCCGAGTCCGAGCCGTGGGTCATCACGTGCGTCGACACCGGCGAGGACACGCTGAAGGGCGGCCGCGTCAAGCGCCTCGAGCCGTACCTCGCGGACGCCGACCGCTTCCACCTCACCTACGGTGACGGCGTCTCCGACATCGACGTCGCGGCGCTCGACGCCTTCCACGCCGGCCACGACGGCGAGGGGACGGTCTCGGCGGTCCGCCCGCCGTCTCGCTTCGGCGAGATGGTCATCGAGGGCGACCGGGTCCGGCACTTCGAGGAGAAGCCCCAGCTCACGAGCGGGCTCATCAACGGCGGCTTCTTCGTGTTCGACCGCTCGTTCCTCGGCCGCCTCACCGACGCCGAGGACTGCGACCTCGAGTTCGGCGCACTGCAGGACCTCGCCGAAGAAGGCGGCCTGCGCGTGCGCGTGCACGACGGGTTCTGGCAGTGCATGGACACCGCGCGCGAACGTGACTACCTCGAGGGCCTGTGGATCAAGGGGCAGGCGCCCTGGAAGGTCTGGGAGTAGGCGCGTGGCATCGTTCTCCGACATCTACCGCGGCAAGCGCGTGCTCGTCACCGGGCACACCGGCTTCAAGGGCTCCTGGCTCGCCATCTGGCTGATGGAGCTCGGCGCCGAGGTCAAGGGCATCGCCCTGCCGCCGCGCTCGCCCGAGGAGCACTTCGTGCTGACGGACCTCGAGCACCGGATGGATTCCGGGTTCGTCGACGTGCGCGACCGCGCGGCGGTCCGCGAGGTCGTCGGCTCGTTCCGGCCCGACGTCGTGTTCCACCTTGCGGCGCAGGCGATCGTCCGCGACTCCTACGAGGTGCCGGTCGAGACGTTCGACACGAACGTCATGGGCACGGTGCACGTCCTCGACGCGCTGCGCGAGGTCGACTGCTGCAGCGCGGCGGTGATG
>VAUM01000523.1 GCA_005774595.1 Actinomycetota bacterium | reverse complement strand
GGACGGCAACACGGTGGAGGTCGCCGGGAAGGTCCGCGCCGCGATGGACGAGATGTCGTCGACGCTGCCGCAGGGCTCGAAGGTCGAGTACGTGTACGACGCGTCGAACTCGATCAACGAGTCCATCAGCGGCATGGTGCGGGAGGGCATCCTCGGAGCCATCTTCGCCGTGGTGATCATCCTGCTGTTCCTGCGCAACGGCAGGGCGACGCTGATCGCGACCGTGTCCATCCCGCTGTCGATGCTCGTGGCCCTCGCTGCGCTCAAGCTGTCCGGCGTGACGCTCAACGTGATGACGCTCGGAGGTCTCACCGTCGCGATCGGCCGCGTGGTCGACGACGCGATCGTCGTGATCGAGAACATCTTCCGGCACATCCAGGAGGGCGAGCCGAGGACCGCCGAAACCGTGCGGAAGGCGGCCGCGGAGGTCTCGTCAGCGATCACGTCATCGACGCTGACCACGGTCGCCGTCTTCGTTCCGCTCGGGCTCGTGAGCGGCATCATAGGGAAGATATTCCAGCCGTTCGCGCTGACCGTCGGCATCGCGATGCTCGCCTCGCTGCTCGTCGCCGTGACCGTGGTTCCGCTGCTCGCGAGCTGGATGCTGCTTTCGGGCAAGCTGCCGAAGCACAAGGACGCCTCCGAGAGCGCGTCGGCCAGGTTCTACCGCCGGCTGCTCGGCTGGTCGCTCGACCACCGCTTCGCCGTCGTGGCGCTGTCCGTGGTGCTGCTCGCAAGCTCGGTGGCGCTGCTGCCGCTGATCGGCACGGGCTTCGTCCCCGAGACCGCGGAGAAGTACCTCACCGTCGCCGTCGAGTACCCGGAGGGCACGAAGGCCTCCGTCGTGGATGGGACGGTCAAGGGAGTCGAGAAGATCCTGGCCTCGTCGGACGACGTGGACTTCTACCAGGTGACCGTGGGCGCGAGCAGCGGCTCGCTCAGCATGAACGGCGACCTCGGCGGGACGAACAAGGCCTCGATGTTCGTGCGGCTCAGCACC
>VAUM01000522.1 GCA_005774595.1 Actinomycetota bacterium | reverse complement strand
GGCCAGAACGTGCCGATGGCGTTGCTGCCTCCGCCGACGCACGCGAGCACCGCGTCCGGAGTGACACCGCGCTCGGCGAGCTGCGCGATCGTCTCGCGGCCGATGACGGCCTGGAAGTCGCGCACCACGGTCGGGTACGGGTGCGGCCCGACGGCGGAGCCGAGCACGTAGAACGTGTCGCGCACGCGCTCGACCCAGTGGCGCAGCGCGGCGGTCACCGCGTCGTGCAGCGTGCCGGTCCCCTCTTCGACCGGCACGACCTCGGCGCCGAGCAGCCGCATCTTGTAGACGTTCAGCGCCTGGCGCCGGATGTCCTCGGTGCCCATGAACACCGAGCACTCGAGCCCGAGCAGCGCCGCGGCGGTGGCCGTCGCGACGCCGTGCTGTCCGGCGCCGGTCTCGGCGATCACGCGCCCCTTGCCCATGCGCACGGCCAACAGGCACTGGCCAAGGGTGTTGTTGATCTTGTGCGCGCCGGTGTGGCACAGGTCCTCGCGCTTGAGCAGGACGCGGCCGAGCCCGGTGGCGGCGGCGAGGTTGCGCGCCTCGTACAGCGGCGTCGGCCGGCCGACGTAGTCGCGCAGCAGCGCGCCCAGCTGCTCGGCGAACGCGGGGTCCGCCTGCGCGGCGGCGTGTGCCTCGGCGAGCTCGGCGAGCGCGGGCATCACCGTCTCGGGGACGAACTGGCCGCCGAAGCGACCGAAGTAGCCTCGGCTGTCGGGCAGCGGATAGGTCACGGCTGCGGCATCTCGGCCAGGACCGTGATGAGCACGCCGTCGAGCGCGTCGTACGCGGCCTCCGAGAGGTGTGAGTCGCCCGGCGCGGCTTCGTAGCCGGAGCGCAGCGACCCGTCCGGCGCCGTGAGCGCGCCGTTGAGGTCGAGCACGCGCACGTCCTGGCCCGCGATCGTGCGCTGCTCGGCCAGCGTGCTCACGCGCTCGCCGAACTCGCGGTGCTCCGCGACCAGCTGAGGCGTGGTCTCGCCGGGCACCTTGGGCAGCGC
>VAUM01000521.1 GCA_005774595.1 Actinomycetota bacterium | reverse complement strand
GGCATCAGCGGCGACTACGAGTACGAGCATGACGGAGTCCCGACGTACGGGAGTTCCGCGATCGTCAAGGGACCCGCATGGACCGTCCTCGTGCAGCAAGACGAGCGCTCCGCCCTCGTTCCGGTGGTCTCGACTTGGGGGACGATCGCCACGATCGTGGTGCTCGCTGCCGCGGCAGCAGTGTTGACGTCGCTGCTTCTGGCGCGCGACATGAGCGGGCCGCTGTCGGCGCTGGCCGACGCCGCCGAGGCAGTCGAGGGCGGTGACTACGAAGTGCGGGTCCGCGCCGCTCGGCTCATCGAGATCGATACGCTCGGTCACGCGCTGAATCGGATGGCGGAAGCGGTCCGAGACCGGGAGACCGAGCTGCTCGACAGTCGCAACCGCCTTGCGGCCGAATCCGAAGCCAAGGCTGCGGTGATCGCACGGCTCGGCGCAATGTCGGCCGAACTGGCGGCTGCGGAAGAGCGCGAACGACGGCACCTTGCAGAGGAGCTGCACGACCGCGTGAGTCAGATTCTCGCGGTTGCCCGGATGCGACTCGGAATCGCTCGTTCCTTCGGAGAACCGGACAGCGAGGGATTGGACGGGGTCGACGCCCTCCTGGGCGAAGCGATCGCTGAGAGCCGTGCGATCACCGGTGAACTCGCCTCGACCGCCCTGTACGAACTCGGCCTCGGACCAGCGTTGGCCGAGACCTGCGAGAAGGTCACGGCCCAGTCCGGCCTGACGGTCGAGTGTGCGCTGCCCGGTGACTTGGAGTGCGTGCCGGACGACGCGAAGCCGATCCTGCTGAGAGCGGCGCGAGAGATGCTGGCGAACGTCGTGAAGCACGCCGACACGACGAGCGCATCGCTGAGCGTATCCCTCATGGACGGCTGTGTGCTGCTCACGGTGGCCGATGACGGAGTCGGCTTCGATGCTTCCGAAGCAGCGGACCACGAAGGCTTCGGCCTCGCAAGCCTCAGGGAGCGCGTCGTTCACATCGGGGGCAGCCTGAAGGT
>VAUM01000520.1 GCA_005774595.1 Actinomycetota bacterium | reverse complement strand
CACGTGGGCCGCTCGCTGCCGCCGTCGCTTCGCGAGACCGCGCTCGGCGGGCTCGCCGTCACCCCTACCGGCCGCTCGCTGGGCCAGCACGCCACCCGAGCCACGGGCCGATAGCCCGCGCGTTTGCCCTCACGCCGCCCCTGGGGTACCGTCACGACTGTCGAGGGGGAGTAGCGCCCCGCGCCAGCGGGGAGGCAGGCCGACATCCCCGGACGCGTTATCGTGTCCCGGTCCTGCCCGCAAGCAGCGAGACTCTCAACGCATGCCAGTGCCGTGCACGCTGCGCCAAGGGGGCCACTCGTGACCGACGACCGCTCACCCGCCTTCCACTCTCTGCCCGCCGAGAAGGTCGCCGAGCTTCTCAGTAGCGATCCTGCGCGGGGGCTGACTGCCGAGGAGGCCGCCGCTCGGCTCGCCGCCGACGGCCCCAACCGGCTCAAGGAGCAGGCGAAGACCCCGCCGTGGCGGATCTTCGTGTCGCAGTTCCAAGACTTCATGATCTACGTGCTCGTGGTCGCCGTGATCATCTCGGCGATCGAAGGTCAGGTGCCGGAGGCCATCGCCATCTTGGCGATCCTGCTGCTCAACGGCGTGCTCGGCTTCGTGCAGGAGTATCGCGCCGAGCAGTCGCTGGAAGCGCTGAAGGAGCTCTCGGCGCCCACGGCCACGGTGGTACGTGACGGCGTTGAGACCGAGGTCGCCGCCGAGACGCTCGTGTCGGGCGACATCGTGTTGCTTGAAGCAGGCGACCGCATCCCCGCTGACGCGCGGCTCCTCGAAGCGGCCGCCTTGCGTGTCGTGGAAAGCGCCCTCACCGGCGAGAGCGCACCCGTGCGCAAGGACTGCGTCGCGCTGGCCGACGAGCACGCCGCACTCGGCGATAGGCGCAACATGGTGTTCGCAGGCACGTCGGTCGCCGTGGGGCGCGGCCGCGCGGTCGTCACCAGCACCGGCCAATCCACCGAGATGGGGCGGATCGCGGAGCTGCTCGCCGAGACCGCCGAGGGAG
>VAUM01000519.1 GCA_005774595.1 Actinomycetota bacterium | reverse complement strand
ACCGCATAGTACGCGACGAGTGCGAGCAGCGTCACGAACGGCAACGCCGGGACGGTCGCCTCGCGCCGCATGGCCTTCAGGGCCGCGCGCACGAGCGGGCCGAACACCGCCGGGTGCAGGAGCGCGAGCGGCAGCAGGGCGGCCAGCGGCGGCAGCCACGCCGGCACGCCGAGCGCCTCGGCGAACCCGAGCCCGAGCGCCGCGGTCGCCACGGCGATGCCCGCCACGACCGACAGCGCGTTCTCGAGCACGGCCGAGAGCACCGCGTGCTCGCCGGACACGCCGACCTTCGGCGCGAGCGCGTACCGCCCGACCACCGGCCACACCCCGCCGGGCACGTACTTGCCGAGATTGCTCGCGTAGTTGAGCGCGAACGCCTCGGGAAGCCCGCACCGGGCGCCGAGCGCGCGCAGGATGAGCGCCATGCCGCCCGCGTACATCAGGTGGTAGCAGGCGAGCATGGCCACCGAGGCCGCGAGGTAGCCGGGGTGGAACCGCAGCGCCGCCCGTCCCGCGTCGCCGGCGAGCTCCGACACCGCGCGCCACACGAACCAGCCGACGACGGCCGCCACCGCCACCCACCCGAGCGCGCGCAGCGCCGTGCGGCCCGCGCCCGGTCGCGCGCCTGTCCCCGCGCTCACGCGCCGCTCCCGAGCACGCGCTCGTACACGGCGAGCGTCGAGCGCGCGATCACGTCCCAAGTGAAGCCGGCCGCCACGCGCTCGCGTCCTTCCGACGAGCAGTGCTCGCGCAGCGCGGGCGCCGCGAGCATCTCGCGCATCGCGACGGCCAGGGCCGGCACGTCGCCCGGCGGCACGACCCCCTGCGCGCAGGTCACCTCCGCCATCACTCCGGTCGCCGTCGCCACCACGGGCACCCCGAGCGCCGCGGCCTCGAGCGCGACGACGCCGCAGCCCTCCCGCAGGCTCGGGACGACCACGAGGTCCGCGGCCGCCATGGCGTCGAGCGCCGCCTCGTGCGCCAGCGCGCCCGTGAAGCGCACGCGGCCG
>VAUM01000518.1 GCA_005774595.1 Actinomycetota bacterium | reverse complement strand
GTTGACAGTGTCCGTAGGCGCTGAGCTCAGCCCGTCGGGCATCTCATACCAGACGTGCGTGTGGATCTCCGGATCGAAGGGGCTGTACTTGGTCAGCGTGAACGCGGAGCTGGCAGTGGCCACCCTGCCCTTGAGGTCGTACGCGGTCGCCTCGACGCTGTGCAGCCCATCGGCGTAGCCGGTGAGGTCTACCGCCAGCTCGTACGGCGCGCTGAAGTCCGACGCCAAGCGCACGCCGTCGATGCCGATATCCACCCGGTGGATGCCGGCGGCGTCCTGCGCGCTGACCGTCACGGTCGTGGTGATGGTATCCACCGCGGAACCGGGAGCCGTGATCGCCACGGTCGGTGTGTCGTAGTCGCTCACGACCACCGTGGTGACGAGCGACCCCAGATTGCCTGCGCGGTCGATGACGCCGAACCCGACCGTGTTGATGCCCGGCGGGATGTCCTCGATCGAGTACGCGCCCCACAGCGCGCTCTTCACGACCGGCAACGCACCAGCGATGTCGAAGTCGGTGTCGATCGGCTCGCCGTTCAGCTCGATGTAGTACGCCCAGTCGCCCGAGAGCGCGTCGTAGTCGCCGCCGGTGAACGACGGGTTGTTCCAGAGGTAGTCGCGCCGGGAGACCGTCAGGGTGCCGGCGACCGAGTCGGCATGGGTCAGCCCCGTGATCGGACCGGGGTCCGTGATGTCGACGCCCCACGGGAACTCCGCGAGCTGGCCGTACTCGCCGTCGCGGTAGCCGCGGACGTGCATCCACCACAGGCCTTCGACCGGGTCCGTCATCCCGGGCAGCCACGCGGGCGCCACGAGCGCCTGCCAGCCGCGCATGTCGAGGCCCCAGTCGCCGCTCGGCTGGGCGATCTGCGCAGTGATGCCGTACGTCGCGAGGGCGGACGCCGCCGAGACGTACGCGTTCGCGAGGCCCGGCAGGGGCAGCTGCGGCACGCTGCCCGCTACGTGGTCCACCCCGTACACGAAGCCGTTGACCGAGCGGTCGCTCGGTACCGAG
>VAUM01000517.1 GCA_005774595.1 Actinomycetota bacterium | reverse complement strand
GTCCATGCCCGCGACCGTGGCGATCACCGTCTCGCCGGTGTACGGCAATGGGATAGCCGGCGCCGACCGCTACGCCACCAGCATCGCCATGTCGCAAGAAGCGTTCCCCGAAGGTTCGGACTCGGTGATCGTCGCCACGGGGAAGAACTTTCCCGACGCTCTGGCGGCATCGGGCCTCGCGGGCGCGTGCGACGCCCCGATCCTGCTGATTCCGCCGACCGGGATGTCGCCGGGGTTGGGGGCCGAGATCGCGCGTTTGGGCGCGACGAAGGCGTACATCGTGGGAGGGACCGGAGCGGTCTCGGCGCAGGTGTACGAGTCCGTGCGCACCTCGCTCGGCGGATCGCAGGAGGCCACCAGGCTCGCAGGCGCGAACCGCTACGCCACGGCGGATGCGGTGGCGCGGGAGGCCATCGAGATCCTCAAGCGCGACGGCGGGCACGAATGGAGCGGCCGAGCGTTCCTGGCGACGGGCAGGAACTACCCGGACGCTCTGGTGGCCGGGCCGGTCACCCATGCCACCGGCCGCGTCCTGCTGCTCACCGACACGGAGCTGTCTGCCGGGACCGCGGCGCTGCTGTCCGATGCCGAAGTAGGCGTCACGACCGTGACGGTCTTGGGAGCGGTCTCGGTCGGTGCGCAGACGGCTGCCGAGGCCTGTACGGATGTCGACATGTGGATAGTCGGCGATGATCGCTACGGCACGTGCTGCGTGTTCGCGGACCAGTACGGGGGGCCGGAGATCGCCTCATGGGACCGTCTTGGGATCGCGACGGGCTGGAACTACCCGGACGCGCTTGCCGCGGCGCCGCTCCTCGGTCGAGCAGGCTCGCTGCTGCTGATCACGCCGTCGACCTATCTGAACGGCCAGATCGAGGGTGTGCTCACGACGCAGAGGGACCACATCTCGGATGTCTACTTCCTCGGTGGACCAAGTGCGCTGTCGCCTGCGGTGCGGGACGCGGTGGGAGTCGCGCTCGAGTAGCGTCGCGACCCGTCGCTCACGCTATGTCATCATCACCACTAGGG
>VAUM01000516.1 GCA_005774595.1 Actinomycetota bacterium | reverse complement strand
GGTCTTCTCGGCGTCGACGCGCAGGAAGACGTCGGCGGCGGTGATCGTCATCTCGCGGGCGAGCGGCGCGGCGAGCGCGGGCTCGACCTTGAGGCCCGCAGCCGGGTCGATGCCGCACGCGGTGAGCGCGTCGGCCACCGTGACGCCGACGACGTCGAGGTCCACGCGCTCGCCGCCCAGCACGAGGTTCACGGGGACCGCGTGGCGCACGACGACGGTCATGCCGTCCTTGAGCGACGAGTCGGGCGCCGGCGTGACGATGTCGGCGTGGTCGACGGCGACGCCCGCCTGCTCCAGGAGAGCGGCGACGTCGGGTGCCTTCGTCTTGTGGTAGGTGGCCTCACCGTCGTTGACGACGGTGACCCCCTTGACGGCCCATGCGTAGGATGCGGTGAGAAGCGCGAGGAATGCTGCAGCGATGAGGAGTGCGAACAGGTGCTGGATCTTCGGGCGGCGTGCCGGGCCTGCCGGCTTTCGTCCCATGAAGCCCCTAGGTTCTCAACATCCGAGTCGACCGACGCGCCAGACCCCTGACAGGCGCCTCGCGCCCCCGCCGAGCGCGGGCTTCGGATTCTACCGCTGCGTTCCGGGGCGGGCAAACCCGCAGGTCGCCGTTCTGCAGGTCGCCGTTCGAAGGGCCCCGGAGGGCGCCCTCGGCCTGAGGGGTCAGGCCGTGCCGAGCCGTCCGGCCAGCTCCGCCCCGATGGCGCGGGCGCGGGCGAGCGCGTCGGCGTGCCGGCCGATGTCCGACGGCGAGTCGACGCCCTCGACCTCGAGCAGCTCGACCACCTCGAAGCCGACGACCGACAGCACGCTGCGCGTGGGATCGATGGCCGAGGTGAACCCGTACGGGTCCTGGCCGCCTCGCGCCAGCAGCAGCGCCGCGGGGCGCTTCAGCGGCTTCGGCCGGCCCTGCACGTAGACGCGCGCCCAGTACGGCTGGCAGCGGTCGTAGAGCGCCTTGAGGCGGGCCGGCACCGTCGCGAAGAACACCGGCGAGTGCGTCATCCGCGACCGCATGCGCGAGGTG
>VAUM01000515.1 GCA_005774595.1 Actinomycetota bacterium | reverse complement strand
GGGCGCATCCCGGCATCCGGTCCATCCGTCGAAGCTCGAGCAGAAGCCCCGTGAGACCGCCGCCGCCAAGGCCAGGCGGCTCGAGCGCGAGCGGCGTGAGGCGCGGGCACGCAACGCGATGCGGCTCCGCATCGTGGCCGTCGCCGCGGGTATCGTCCTGGCTGTCTGGGGAGCAGCCGCGCTCTACCGCTCGGGCGTGGTGCCGATCGAGGAGGTACGGGTCGAGGGCAACGAGCACCTCACCGCGCAGCGCGTGATCGCCATCGCGAAAGTGCCTTCCGACGCGACGCTGCTGCGGTTTCCCGCCGAAGAAGTCGAGGAGCGGCTTGAGGCGGACTCATGGATCGGGTCGGCCGAGGTCAGCCGGATGTTCCCCGACGGCATGCGCATCCGCATCACCGAGCGCGAGCCTGTGGCGCTGGTCGACGATGGGAAGGCGTCGTTCTGGCTGGTCTGCGTCGACGGGTACGTGATCTCGAGGCGAACCGCCGAGGACACAGCATCGCTGATGGTGGTACGCGACATCGAACGGCTGGACGTCGCCACGGCGACGGTGACCACTTCGGAGGCCCTCCTGAACGCGCTGCGGCTCGTCTCGGGAATGTCGAAGGAGCTGCGTTCGCGGGTTCGGATGGTCTCGGCGCCCACCGTGGACAAGACAGCCGTGTACACTACCGACGACATCGAGATCTTCTTCGGTTCCGCGGACGATCTGGCGATGAAGGATGCGGCCGCGCTCAAGATCCTGACCGAGCAGGCCGGCAAGGTGGTCTACATCAACGTGCGGTCGGTGACCCGGCCCACGTGGCGAGGACTGTGCGACACGCCCTAGGCGCACGAACGACGGGAGCAACGGATGCGGGCACGGACGCGCAACTCGGTCATCCTCGCGGCAGCGGCCGCGGCGTTGTGGGCACTGGCGGCGGGGCCGGCATCGGCACTGACGCTTCAGGCGCCGACACAGGCCCTCGATTCCGTGGACGTGACGGTGACGGTGGGGTCGTCCGATCCGACCGGCACGGTCTGGATC
>VAUM01000514.1 GCA_005774595.1 Actinomycetota bacterium | reverse complement strand
CACCAGCTGGAACTGACCTTCCGGCTCACCGACGCCCCGACCGCTCAGGAGCGCGTCTTCGGACATCTGCTCGCCGAGGTGGAGGGCGCGGCCACTGAGAGCGACCTGCGCGGCGCACTCGACCTGCCGAAGACCACCACGCACGTCGCGCTGGCCGCACTCGTGGAGCAGGGACTCGTCGCCGAGGAGCGTGTCGGCCGCACCGGACTGTACTCGGTCCGCGCCGACGACCCGCTCGTCCGCGCGCTCAAGCAAGCTCGCGCCATCCGGCGCGTGCAGGAGGCCGTCGCGCCGATAGAGGACCTGGTCGACCTGGTCGTCCTGTTCGGAAGCGCGTCGCGCGGTGAGGACCGTCCGGGAAGCGACGTGGACGTGCTCGTGGTCACGCGCGACAAGGACACCGTGCTCGACGAGTTAGCACGCCATCCGTGGCTGCAGCCGGTGGTGCTTTCCGCCGACGAGCACATGGCGATCATCGCCGAGGACGGCACGTTCGCGAGAGCGACCGCCGCGGGCACCGTCCTCCGGAGGCGCGCGTGAGCGACGGGGCCAGTTGCCCTCCCGCGAGACTGCCCGCACCGCCCGCCGCCACGATTGCATCTGGTGACACCATGTGCAATCCTAGCGGCACATGGTGAACCGACCCTATTGGACCGAGCGCATCGAGCGCACGTGGCGCCGCCGCAGCGTGGTGTGGCTCCACGGCGTCCGCCGCTCGGGCAAGACGACACTGTGCCGCCAGCTTCCCGGGGTCGAGTACTTCGACTGCGACCTGCCGAGCGTGCGTGACCGCCTTCGCGACCCCGAGACGTTCTGGTCCGCTCTTCGCGACCGCCGGGTCGTGCTCGACGAGATCCACCACGCACCGGATCCCGCGCTTGTGCTCAAGGTCGCCGCCGACCACTTCCCCGACGTGCGGGTCGTCGCGACCGGCTCGTCGACCCTAGCGGCGACCGCCAAGTTCTCGGACTCACTGACGGGGCGCAAGGAGTCGGTCTGGCTCACACCGATGATCTCGGAGGACCTCGCGGCCTT
>VAUM01000513.1 GCA_005774595.1 Actinomycetota bacterium | reverse complement strand
CGTGAAGCTCGCGATCGGACAGTCCCGACATGATGACTCCCTCCGAACGAACACTTGTTCGAAGGGAGGCTAGCGGGCGACTGTGACATCGCCCGCGCGGGGCTATTCGAGCGGGAAGAGCGCGGCGATCGCCTCGCGGTTCACGGCGACGTACTCGGGCTCGTAGAGGAGGCGGTCGTCGATGAGCGAGAAGACGGCGGCGTCGGTGAAGGCGATGAAGTCCTTGGCCTTCGAGTTGAGGGCGTCAGTGACCCGGCTTCCCGCGAGCACGTGCATCGTGCCCTCGATGCGAAGGCGATCGGTCATCACCGCCACCTTCACCTGGTCCTTGCTCGTGTAGACCATGATCCACCCCCGAGGCCGGGTCGCGCGGTACAGCCGCCCTGATCACCACTACTCTAATCCAGCCGCCGAGCAGGCGGAAGTGCGGCGCATCCGGCCGTCACGTGAGCAGGCGCGTGATCCAGATCCGGAACAGGGCGCTGGCGCCGATCTCGAGCGCCGACAGCGCGAGCGCGAGCAGCAGCGCCACCCACGCGTCCGTCAGACGCTCCGCGCGCCCCTCGAACGCGGGGACGAGACAGACGATAGCCAAGTTGACCCAGCAGAACGTCGCGACGATGCAGACGGCCGTCAGCACCGCGTAGCCCGCGCCCAGGAGCGGCAGGAACCACCGCGCCACGACGAATGCGGCCGGGAGCGCGGCCAGCCACAGACCCACCTCGCGGGGACCGCTGACGACGCGCTCTCGCACCGGGCTGCGCCACAGTTGCGCGTGGACGATCGGCGCCGCGAACAGGGCCATGCCGAAGCCGGCCATCAACCCGGTTGCGAGCCTGATGTCGTTCGTGGTGGTCCTGATACCCGCGTACGAGGTCACCCCGTCGAACGCCATCACGCCGATCAGCGCCAAGCCGATGCCGGAGACTGCGAGCGTCGGCGGCTCCGACCGGCGCCGGCCCAACGCTTCGATGACGAGGACGCACGCGACGAAGCCGAGGTAGATGCCGGTGTCGCGCGCGCAGACGGGCAACTGATGGCC
>VAUM01000512.1 GCA_005774595.1 Actinomycetota bacterium | reverse complement strand
CGCCGAAACCGATGCCGATGGCGGTGGTCGAGGGCGTTCGTTGCCAGAGCGCGAGCGCCTCCGCAGTCATGTCCGCACGTGTGCGCAACGTGCCGACACCGGGGGTGTCGGGCGCCAACGAGAGACTCGCGAGATGGCTGATGAGGAAGTCGGCCGAGACAGGGCCGATGCGTCCCTGCACCTGGATGCCCGTGAGGGCCGCGAGCACGAAGACGAGGACGACGAGGAACGCGACACCGACGTAGTAGGCGCGCACCCACGTCTTGGTCGAGCGGATGAGCATGAGCAGCAGCAGACACGCGGCGAGTGCGATGTACACCGCGCGCTCTTGGAAGACGAAGGAAACGACCAATGAGCAAGCGCCCATCGTGAGTGAGAGCCACCTCGGGAACCTCTCGTCGGCGCTCGCGATGAGTGCGAAGAAGAGGCTGCCCACGAGCAGCATGCTCGCGGTGTGGGCGTAGTTGCCGAGTATCGGGACGGGCTGGAACACGCCGCTCATCGGCGAATGAGTGCGGATGTAGGCGCCGGCCGGCGCGCTGAGTGCGTACATGAAGTTGAGGGTGAAGACCGCATAGAGGAGCTTCGTCAGATCAGGGCGGCGCGGGCGTGCGGCGAGGAGCCAGCCGGAGAGCATGGCCACGCCTTCGAACACGAACAGCGCGTCGCGGATGGCCCAGTAGCCGTGCTCCACAACGTCGAGGGACAGGTGAAGCAGGGTCAGGCAGAGCGTGCCAATCCACAGCAGCGCAATGGGCTCGCGAACGATCGCGCCATCGTCCGCACGTAGTGCCGAAAGCGACGTGAGCACGGAGATCGCCAGGAGGGCATGCACGAGCGGCAGTGGCGTGCCGGGGATGACGAAGTTGGCGGCACCGGCGTTCAGGACGACGAGTGCGAGAAGCGCCGGCGCGATGGAGATCAGCCAGAGCGGGGCGGCGTTCTCACGGCGGGATGCGAAGATCGCCAGCGCTGCGAGCAGGCCCACGACGAGCAGCGTGACCTCACTGTTGAACGCCGCCGCCACCCCGATGACGACGCAC
>VAUM01000511.1 GCA_005774595.1 Actinomycetota bacterium | reverse complement strand
GTGCCGATCATTCGGATCGCGGGCCTGTTCGAGGTACGCGAGGAGGATCCCGATCCGACCGAGGGCATCGTCGTGCTCGTGGGCGAGAACGGTTCGAGCGTCGGGCTGGTCGCCTCCGAGCTGCTCGGTCAGCAGCAGACCGTCATCAAACCGCTCGGCGAGGGCGTGAGCAGCACGCCCGGCGTCTCGGGCGGCGCGATCATGCCCGACGGCACAGTCGGGCTCATTCTCGACGTCTCAGGACTCGTGAGACTGGCACATACGGAGGGGGGTGAGTGAGAGTGGCTGACAAGAGCGCGACTCTCGCGAAGACCAGCAAGCACCTGACGTTCACGCTCGATGGCGAGGAGTACGGTCTCGACATCCTCAAGGTGCAGGAGATCATCGGCATCATGCCGATAACCCGCGTGCCCAGGACCCCGGCGTTCGTGCGTGGCGTCATCAACCTGCGCGGCAAGGTCATACCCGTGGTCGACCTCAGACTGAAGTTCGGGATGGGGACGGCGGAGGACACCGACCGCACGTGCATCGTCGTCGTCCAGGTCGCCGGCAAGAACGGCGGCACGGTGATGGGCACGGTGGTCGACGAAGTCTCCGAAGTCATCGACATCGCCGAGGACGCGATCGAGGAGACCCCGGAGTTCGGTGCGGACATCGACACCGACTTCGTGCTGGGAATCGGCAAGATCGGGGACCGCGTCGTGATGGTGCTCGACATCGACAAGGTCCTGTCCGCAAGCGAGCTGACCGCGATCAAGCGCGTCGCTTCGTCGAAGACCGGCGACGACGAGAAGAAGGAAGGTGAGTAGCGTGTTCAAGAGCATGTCGCTCGGCGCGAAGTTGGCGCTGGGGTTCGGGGTGATCGCGATGATCATGGTCGTGATCGGCGTCGCCGCGTTCATGGACGTCACGACACTCGCGGCGACGACGGCGGACTTGGCGAGCGATGCCGGCATGGCGGACATGGCCATGGAGATGAAGTACGCCGTCGCGTCGCAGATGCTCATGGTCATGGAGGCACAGAGCGCCGCGGAGGCGGGTGACGCGGCGC
>VAUM01000510.1 GCA_005774595.1 Actinomycetota bacterium | reverse complement strand
GTCGGACCAGGGGACCTTGCGGTCCTCGAGCTCCTGGTAGTCCTCGTGCCCCTTGCCGGCGATGAGCACCGCGTCGCCGGGCCCGGCCATCGCGAGCGCGCGCGCGATCGCCGTGCGGCGGTCGACCTCGGTCTCGTAGGCGGTCTCACCGCCGCGCAGACCGTCCTCGATCTGCAGGATGATGCCGACCGGGTCCTCGCTGCGCGGGTTGTCCGTGGTCAGCACGACGAGGTCGGAATGCCGCGCGGCGGCGGCGCCCATCGGCGCGCGCTTCTCCGGGTCGCGGTCACCCCCGCAGCCGAACACGGTGATGACACGTCCGGGGGTGACGCGCCTGACCGCCTCGGCGGCCTTGTCGAGGCCGTCGGGCGTGTGCGCGTAGTCGACGAGCACGGTGAACGGCTGGCCCGCAACGACGCGCTCGAGCCGGCCGGGCACCTGCGGCGCCGCCGAAAGGCCGGCCGCCACCGTCTGCACCTCCACGCCGAGCACGAGCGCGCAGCCGGCCGCGACGAGCGCGTTGCCCACGTTGAACGCGGCCGCCAGCGGCAGCCACACGTCGGCCTGGCCCCAAGGGGTGACCAGCAGGAACGTCGAGCTGTCCGGGCCACACGCGACCCTCTCGGCTCGCACCTCCGCCGAGCCGGACAGCCCCACGGTCAGGCACTCGCCCACCTCGGCGGCCAGGATCGCGCCCTGCTCGCCGTCGATGTCGATCACGCGCTCCGCCACGTCCAAGTCAGTGAAGAGGCGGCGCTTGACCGCGACGTACTCCTCCATCGTCTTGTGGTAGTCGAGGTGGTCCTGCGTGAGATTGGTGAACGCCGCGACCTCGAAGTGCACGCCGTCGACGCGGTGCAGGTCGATCGCGTGGCTCGACACTTCCATCGACGCCGCCGTGCAGCCTGCGCCGAGCATCTCGGCGAACAGCTCCTGGAGGTCGGCGGCCTCGGGCGTGGTGCGGCCCGCAGGCGTGGCGCGGCCCGCGACGCGCGTCTCGACGGTGCCGACCAGACCGGTGATGCGGCCCGCGGCCCGCAGGATCGAGTCGAGC
>VAUM01000509.1 GCA_005774595.1 Actinomycetota bacterium | reverse complement strand
GGCTGGGATTCCACACCGACGTTCCCTGGCGGTTGGCTGGCGCAGTCTGGCTCGTCACTTGGTTCGGACTCGCCACACTCGTGTTCGCTATCGTCCCCGCGTTCTGGGACGCGCTGAAGCGACAGGACGGGGAGTAGGCGCGCCCCAACAGGCGTTTCCAGCGGGCGGCGCAGCGAGGTAGGCTTGGAAATGGCGACGGCGGAGGGCGCCGCCGCTGAAACGCAGAAACGTTAGTCAGAGAATCGGGGAGCCGTGCACGATCTGGGGCCGCTCGAACTGCGCCTCAAGTCCGGAAGTGAGTCCTTCACCGCGAACGGTGAGCCGGCGGGTTTCGACTTGCTCGAGTACTGGCGCTGGAGCGGCTCGGACCTCGTCGACAACACCGCTCGCGGGGTACTCGCTGAGTACATCGTGGCCAAGGCTCTGGGAATCGACACCGGAGTCCCTCGCATCGGGTGGGCAGCCTTCGACCTGACCTGGTCAGTCGGCGGCGACATTGACCTCGCTATCGAAGTCAAGTCGAGCGCCTATGTCCAGAGCTGGAACCAGCGGCAACTGTCGACCATCCAGTTCGTCGTCCCCGCTCGGAGACCCTACGACGGGAACACCGGCGAAATGGAGTCGACTCCGCGGCGCAGCGCGCACGTCTACGTCTTCGCGCTCCTCGCTCACGCCGACAAGCCGACCGTCGACCCCCTCAAGCTCGACCAGTGGGAGTTCTACGTGCTCCCCACACGCGTGCTCGACGAGCGGAGGCGTAGCCAGCACTCGATCACGCTCAAGTCGCTCCGTGAACTCGCGGGTCCAGCGACGAGCTTCTCGGGGCTCAGGGACGCGGTCCGATCAGCAGGAATCGCCGCGGGCTTGATTCCTGACTAACCCGCGCTTCCTGCGGGAGCGCGCCTACGGCGTAGAATCGGACATGAAGGCGGAGCGCGGCGCGCTCCGCAGAAGCGCAGAAACGTTGGGAAGCCGGCGGGGAGCAGGGCGATGGTGGTCGGCCTCACCGCGCGCAGGATCCGGACCGGCATCCGCGCTGCACGCATCTGAATCGCAC
>VAUM01000508.1 GCA_005774595.1 Actinomycetota bacterium | reverse complement strand
GTCGACCGCTTCGGGCTTGAGATCTTGCGCCCCAGAGAGCGCCGGGCACCCCAGATGCCCAACTCGATCCCGGTCCTGATCGAGCACCGCATCCTCGCCTTCGCGCTCGGGCACCCGGGCAAGGGGCCGGCAGCGATCGCCTCTGAGCTCGCTCGTGAGCGAAACGGCGGCTTCCGGGTCTCGGCCAACGGCGTCTACCGCGTGCTGCGCCGCCACGGCCTGCAGACCAGAGCGCTCCGCAACGGACTGCTGGCCGGCTATGCCGCACCACCCGAGCGTGTGCGCGAACCGGAGCCCGAGCGCCACATCCAAGTCGAGCGCCCCGGTGAGCTCGTGCAGTTCGACTGCTTCTGCATCGGGCGCCTTGCCGGCACGAAGGGCGTGGTGTGGCAGTACACCGCGATCGACGCGGCGAGCAGCTTCACCTGGGCCGAGCTGCACGTGACCCCGCGCAACCCCGACGTGCGCTTCTGCTCGGCGCTCGCGCACCGCGTGGCCCGGGACCTGCGCGATGCGGGCTGGGACTTCGAGCGGGTCACGACTGACAACGGTTCGGAGTTCCGCGATCACCACTTCGACGCCGAACTCGACCGACTCGGTGTGCTCCACACGCTGATCCGGCCCGGGCGACCCCAGTCGAACGGGTTCGTGGAGCGCGTGCAGCGCACCATCCTCGAGGAGTGCTGGAAGCCCGCGTTCGCTCGCTATCTCGTCCCGAAGTACATGGGTCTTCGGCGCGAGCTCGAGCGGTACCTGCGGGAGTACAACTACGACCGGGCGCACAACGGGCGCCTGACCAAAGGCCGGACGCCCGCTGAGGTTCTCGGTGCGGCCAAGATGTGGAAGTAGCAGACGGGATGTGTCGCTACATCTCGGGGTCAGTACACCCTAGCGTCACGGGGGCGCGGATCTCCCGGGTGCGGACGCGCGCCCGTCGTGGGGCCGCCTACGGCTCAGATCCGCGGCGGCACGCGGCGCTGAGGGCGCTGTCAGTCCCGGGGGAGCGCTCGTGGCACACGACGAGAACGCCCGCCGGATCGGCGGGCGTTCTCGGGGG
>VAUM01000507.1 GCA_005774595.1 Actinomycetota bacterium | reverse complement strand
GAGCTCGGTACCGGCGCTGATGATGCTTGCCTCCGCCTCGACCAGGATCTCGCCGCCGGCGATCGCCAGGTGCATGAGCGGAGGGACCTGCGCCGCTACCGGCATGCTCGCGACGAGGCCCCCATCGGCATCGAAGAGGAGCACGCGGCGGTCGTCCCAGCGGTCGAGCACGGCGAACCGATCGCGCGAGACCGCGAGGTCCTCGAAGCCCTCGCTCGGCAGTGCCCACTCGCGTTCGGCCTCGCCGTCCGCGAAGCGCACGACACGCCGGTTCACCGCGTCGAGCACGTAGACGCGGCCCCGGTCGTCCACGCCGAGGCTCGACGGTCCTCGCGCCTCGCCCTCTTCCGGCCGGCTCCGGCCGAGCTGTCCGGGGCCCCCGCCCCAGGCGGCCTCGACCACCGGTACGGCGCGTCCCTTGGGCGTGCGCGCCTCGTCCGGCAGCTCGACCCGCTCGAGCACCCCGTCCCCGGCGCCCACCGAGACCGCCAGGCCCCAGACCGTCGCCGCGACGGCGGCGCCCGCGATGCCGGCCGCCGCCCAGACCTTCCTCCCGTTCATCTGCCGCTCCCTTCCCGTGGTCCCCGGCTCGGGCGCGGCCGGCCGATGCTGCGGCCGGCGCCGGACGTCTCGGGGCGAGTCTGCGAGGGAGGCGCGCCTTCGCGGCTTACCGCGGGCTTACCGGGCAGGTGCACGCCACCGTGGGGAAGAGACTCGTGAACGGGTCCGCGACGAGAGGGAGGCGGAGAGCGCGATGCGCATGGTCAACGCCGAAGGTCAGGAGCACCCCTGGGTCGACGAGCTCGACGAGGGCACCTACTACTGGTGCAAGTGCGGCTTCACGAACAACCCGCCCTTCTGCGACAACTCACACGAGGGGTCGGGGTTCACGCCCGTCGAGTTCTCCATCGACAAGAAGAAGACCGTCGCGCTGTGCAACTGCGGCCTGACGAGCGGAGCCCCTACTGCGACGGCTCCCACCGCGCCCTGAAATAGCCGCGCATGGGCACGCCGCTCTTCACCGACCTGTACCAGCTCACGATGATGTGCGCATACC
>VAUM01000506.1 GCA_005774595.1 Actinomycetota bacterium | reverse complement strand
GTGTCAGACCGCGCGACGATCAGGGGGTGGCCTCTGAACGACAGTGACGACGGACTCGCGGGGCGCTGCGAAGGTCATCGGTCCAGCCCACCTCGCACGGCGCCCGACGTTCGACGCACTTGAAGGAACTACCGGCCGAGAAGGCCGCATGACCCATCCGAAGGACCAGGAGGAACCGATGCGAAAGAAGATGATCACAACTCGGCTCGGGCTCATCGTCGCCCTCGCGGCAGCGCTCGTGTTCACGGCGCTGTACGTGGCGGTGGCGGCGACGCTCAACAGCGACCTGCCGCCGGGCGCGCGCGTCGCGGGGGTGCTCGCCCCCGACGACGAGCACGACTGGAAGGTGCTCGTCCACGCGGGCCAGAACGTGGATATCACCCTGCGCACCAAGCCGGGGTACTCCGGAGAAGCGTGGCTCGCGGCGTTCGACACCCTCGCCACCGACACGGTGCCCCCCTTCAGCGACGTCGGCATCGTGAATGGGACCGGCACGTCGCACCTGAACTTCGACATGCCGTACGACACGATGATGGCGCTGTCCGTGCTCGCCCCGGCACCCGCGTTCGGCGGGTACGTGCTGGACTACGCCATCAGCGATCCGCCCCCGACGTCGACGATCTCGCGGATCGCCGGTCCGTCCCGCTACGGGACCGCCATCAGCGTCTCGCAGAGCGGGTGGACGAGCGGAAGTGCCGGCGCCGTCGTCATCGCGTCCGGGCGTGACTTCCCCGACGGTCTCGCCGCGTCGGGCCTCGCGGGCTCCTACGGCTGTCCCGTTCTGCTGACCGACCCGGCCGTGCTGTCGGCTGGCGTCGACGCCGAGGTCACCCGGCTGGGCGCGACCCAGGTCTTCATCATCGGCGGTCCGGCGGCGGTCTCCGACGCCGTGCTCGCCGCGCTGGACCACGGCGGCCGGACCATCACCCGGGTCGCCGGGCCGACGCGCTACGCCACGGCGGCGGCGGTCTCCGCGCAGATGCGGGCGCACGAGACGTCCGAGGGCCGTGTCCCGAGCACCGAAGCGCTCATCGTCAACGGCCTGAGCTACCCTGACGCGCTCG
>VAUM01000505.1 GCA_005774595.1 Actinomycetota bacterium | reverse complement strand
GTGTTGCTCTCGTCCTCGTACGCGCTGATGCGCACGGCCGAGTTGAACGGCGCGGCCCACGGGACCTTCGTGAAGGTGTACCGCCCGGACGCGTCCGTCGTGGTGCTGTGCTGCTCCACCCAGCCCGGCGTGTCGGTGTTCCACAGGTTCAGGCCGACGGTCACGCCCTCGAGCGCCTTGCCCGTGTGCATGTCGGTCACCTTGCCGGTGACATCGCCCCACTGGGTGGTCGAGTCGATCGCGGCGTTGATGGCGGCCATCCCGGAACCGGGCCCGAAACCGACCGACGTGGCCGCCGCGGGGCTGCCCGCACCGTTGTACCACTCGGTGTTGTAGAAGTAGCCCGGGTCACCGCCGGTCAGGCTGCCCGACTCGTCGTCGAACATGACCTTGTAGTCCGGCACGTCGTCGAGGTCGCGGAACTCCCAGTTGCCGCTCGCATCGGTCCAGGTGTCGCCGACGAACGTCAGCCCCGAGGTGTCCCACACGCTCACGTGATAGTCCGGCACCGGTGCACCACCGGCGGCGTACGTCACCCGGCCGGTGAGGTAGCCGCCCCACGGGCACTGGTCGTCGATGCCGGTCAGGTCGGTGTTGGCCGCCAGCGTGATCGTGGTGCCGGCTGACAGTTGCGCCTCGTACGTCGGCCATTCCGCCGGGCTCGACGGGCTGAGCTTCGCGCCGGTCGGTGCGCCGTAGACCTGGTCGGCGATGAAGTGGTTGAAGGTGAGGTAGGACGTGTCCGGCACGAAGCGGATCTTGTACTGGCCGGCATCCAGCCCGGTGACGGTGTAGTTGCCGGACGCGTCGGTCGGCTCCTGCAGACCGGTGTCGTTGGCCTCCGTCCACGCGCCCTCGTCCACGTCCCACCGGTAGACCTGCGGCCAGACGCCGATCGCGTTCACCCACGCGGGCGCAACGTTCGCCCGCTGCACGTTGCCCGAGATCGACGAAGAACGGTCCATCACCGCGTCGATGCCGCTCGTGACGTAGTCCGGCGCGATGGTGACGGTCGGCGACGCGGAGAAGGTGGTGTCGCCGAACCACTGCGAGCAGTAGCGGCC
>VAUM01000504.1 GCA_005774595.1 Actinomycetota bacterium | reverse complement strand
GCGTGGGCGAGGTGCTCAGCGTCACCGAGAGCTGGCTGCGCGACGTGCTCGCGCTGCGCGAGGGTGCGTCCGAGCTCGTGGTGAACCGCGACGTCGCCGACGCGATGGAAGAGGTCGCCTGGTGCACCTCGTCGGCGGCGGTCGTGGGCGCGCTGGACGCGGTGAACGAGGCCCGGCGGCGCATCTCGTATAATGTGAGCCCCCAGTTGGCCGTCGAGGCCATGCTGCTCGACATCCGGGAGGTCCTCTCGTGCCCACGGTAGTGGGAGTTCGGCTGCGCAACGCGGCCACATCGTCATGGTTCGACCCGTCGGGGCACGAGCCCGCCGTCGGGTCGGCCGTCATCGTGCGCCTCGACCGCGGCGAGGAGATCGGCCGCGTCACCGAGGCGGCGCACTTCGTGGAGCCCAACGAGGTGACCTCGACGCCCCCGAGGATCCTGCGCGAGGCCGAGGACGCCGATCTCGCTCAGGCCGAGCGGATCGTCGACCTCGAGCGCGATGCGGTCCGCGTGCTGCGCGAGCTGGTGGAGGCGCGCGAGCTCGACATGAAGCCCGTCGAGGCCGAGTACCAGTTCGACGGCTCGCGCGTCGTCCTGTACTTCGTCGC
This sequence comes from Actinomycetota bacterium, assembly GCA_005774595.1. Lineage (NCBI taxonomy): Bacteria > Bacillati > Actinomycetota > Actinomycetota bacterium. The sequence continues at coordinate 459 of VAUM01000504.1, read as the reverse complement.
CGAGGAGCGGGTCGACTTCCGCGAGCTGGTCAAGGAGCTCTCCTCGCGGCTCAAGACGCGCATCGACATGCGCCAGGTCGGGGTCCGCGACGAGGCGCGCATGGTCGGCGGCATCGGCCACTGTGGCGAGGTGCTGTGCTGCGCGAGGATGGGCGGCGAGTTCCAGCCGGTCTCGATCCGCATGGCCAAGGAGCAGGACCTGCCGCTCAACCCGCTCAAGATCTCCGGCAGGTGTGGGCGGCTCATGTGCTGCCTTCGCTACGAGTACGACGCCTACAAGGACTTCAAGGGACGGGCGCCCAAGCGCGGCGCTCAGGTCGAGACGCCTGCGGGCAGTGCGAAGGTCACCGACCTGAACACCCCGCGCGAGGTCGTCACGATGCGCCTCGGCGACGGCACCGAGCTGAAGGTGCCGATCGAGCGGATGGAGTGCGGCAGCGGCAAGGGCTGCCCCTGCGC
>VAUM01000503.1:322-1068 GCA_005774595.1 Actinomycetota bacterium | reverse complement strand
GCGCGATGTCGTTCAGGAAGTCGATCTGTTCCAGGATGCCGGCGCCGATCTCGGCGTGCATCCGTACGCGCGCCATCTCCTCCGCGGAGAGCTTGGACGGCTTGAGCAGGATCTCCTCCGAGAGCCCGACCTTGCCGACGTCGTGGAGCAGGCCGGCGAAGCGCAGCAGCTCGATCTCCTCGAGCGGCAGGCCCAGGCGCTCGCCGATGGCCATGGCGTAGTCCATGACGCGCTCCGAGTGGCCCGTCTCGCGGTACTCGGCCGCATCGAGTGCGACCGAGAGCGCGGAGATCGTGCGCGCGTAGTCGGTGCGAAGGCGCTCGAGCAGCACGGCGCGGTCGACGGCGAGCGCCGCCTGGTCGGCGAGGCGGCGCACGAGCCGCTCGGCGTGGGCATCGAACGTGCCCGGCTCCGACGACGCCACGAACAGGAAGCCTATCGCGATGTCGCGGATGGCGAGCGGCACCGACAGCACGCTCCAGTCCGGCTGCGCGCCGCCGCCCCGCACCTCGCCGAGGTGGGTGACGTAGGTGCGCTCGCCCTCGTCGCCGGTGGGCAGGCCGGTGGCCTCCTCGACGACCGCGTCCACGTCCGCGTCGGTCACCACGGAGCGCACGATGATCGTGGTGCGGGTGAGCCCGTGACCCGTGATCGCCATGCCGCCGATGTCGAAGTCGAGCGACTTCTCCAACACGCTCGGGACGACCGTCGCGATCTCGTCCACGCCCATGCCGGAGTGGATGGCC
>VAUM01000503.1:0-312 GCA_005774595.1 Actinomycetota bacterium | reverse complement strand
CTCGCGCTGCTCGTGCTCGAACAGTTTGGCGCGCTCGAGCGAGCGCGCGGCGAACTCGGCGAAGCGCTCCACGCGACCGATGTCGGCCGCTGCCAGCCGGCGATCCGCGTCGGTGAAGCCGAGCGAGACGACGCCGATGATCCGGCCATGGTCGCGCAGCGGCGCCGAGATCGACGCGACGACCGGCTCCTCGCCAACGCTCGGCCACGCCTCGCCGCCGGTCTGGAGGATCGACCTTCCCGTCGCGGCGACGCGCCCCGGGATGCCGTCGCCCACGCGGCAGGTCGCCCCGCGCGCCACGGTCCGGTTGGG
>VAUM01000502.1:732-1072 GCA_005774595.1 Actinomycetota bacterium | reverse complement strand
GCTTGATGACGACCTCGGGCTGGCCCGCAGTCACCGAGGCCAGAAGAGCGGGCGTGGCGAGCGCCGCGAGCGGACTCATGACCGCGAAGAACAGCAGCACCCCAAGAATGGTGGGGCCGCGCCACGTTCGGCGGATCTCGGTGAACTCCTTGGCGAGGAAGCGCGCGAATGCGCTCATCAGGCGTCACCCCGGCTCGCGCCCACCAGATCCACGAACACCTCTTCCAGCCCTACCTCGCACGGCTCCAATCGCAGAAGCGCCAGACCTCGCTCCGCGACGAGAGCAGGTATCTCGCGCCCGGCGGCGTCGATCCCTACGAGCCGGTCCCGCCGAATGAGC
>VAUM01000502.1:350-722 GCA_005774595.1 Actinomycetota bacterium | reverse complement strand
GGCACGCGGACTTCACGACGCGCACCGTGCGCCGTACCGTCGAGCGCCCCGTCGACCTCGACGCCAGCGGCCCACGGCCGCGCGGAAAGAGCATCTGCGAGCCCGGCCGCGCCGCCTGAGACCTCGACTTCGAGGCGGTGAGTGCCGTAGCGGCCCTTCAGCTCGCTGATGGACGACTGCGCAACGACTCGACCGCGATCAAGGATGGCGACCGAATCGCAGACGCGTTCGATGTCGGCGAGGATGTGAGTCGAGAAGAACACCGTGGTACGTCCGGAGAGCGAGCCGATCATCTCGAGCACCTCTCGCCGACCAATCGGATCGAGCGCGCTGGTGGGCTCGTCAAGCATGAGCAGCCTGGGCGCGTTGACA
>VAUM01000502.1:0-340 GCA_005774595.1 Actinomycetota bacterium | reverse complement strand
GCTTGATGACGACCTCGGGCTGGCCCGCAGTCACCGAGGCCAGAAGAGCGGGCGTGGCGAGCGCCGCGAGCGGACTCATGACCGCGAAGAACAGCAGCACCCCAAGAATGGTGGGGCCGCGCCACGTTCGGCGGATCTCGGTGAACTCCTTGGCGAGGAAGCGCGCGAATGCGCTCATCAGGCGTCACCCCGGCTCGCGCCCACCAGATCCACGAACACCTCTTCCAGCCCTACCTCGCACGGCTCCAATCGCAGAAGCGCCAGACCTCGCTCCGCGACGAGAGCAGGTATCTCGCGCCCGGCGGCGTCGATCCCTACGAGCCGGTCCCGCCGAATGAGC
>VAUM01000501.1 GCA_005774595.1 Actinomycetota bacterium | reverse complement strand
CACGGCGGACGGACTGCTCGGCGGTAGTACGCCCGAGCGCAGGCTCGAGATCATGTCCGACAGCGCGACCGGCGCGTTCGGCGTCGTCACCGTCGGGCTCATGGTCGTGGCGCAGGTGGTGTGCGTCGCGATCGTCTACTCGTCGCGGGACTGGTGGGCGCTCGGCGCGGCACCGGTCGCAGGCCGGCTCGCGGCGTCGTTGTGCGTGTTCACGCGCACGCCCGCGCGGGCCGAAGGCTTGGGCGCGTCAGCCGCCCGGCGTCCGACGGCCATCGGCGTCGCCTTGGCGCTCCTCGCGCTCGCGGTCACCTTGGGCGGCGGGGCGTTCGACGTCCTCATCGGCCGTGCGGGCGCGGTGTCGTGGACGATCACGCACGCGGCCCTCGCGCTGTTCGCGCTCGCCGTCGCGCACGTGACGTGCCGGGGCCTCACGCGCCCGATCGGAGGCTACACCGGCGACACGCTCGGAGCGACGATCGTCTACGTCGAGACGGCGACGCTGTTCGTGGCCGCGGCGTGGGCGGTCGCGCAGGGGGGCTGGCCGCTGTGAGGGAGACCCACATCCTCATCGTCCGTCATCCCGAGACCGAGGCGAACGTGAACGGCCGGCTCGTAGGCCGCGGCGCTTCGCCGTATACCGACGAGGGCCGCGACCAGCTCCGCCGCATCCCGCATGCGGTCCGTGAGTTCGGCCCCGACGAGGTGTGGACGAGCCCGCTCGAGCGCGCGTACGTACTCGGCGCCGCCGCTGCGGAGCACAGCGACTGTCCGCTGAAGGTCGATGACCGCTTGGTCGAGATCGACTTCGGACTGGCCGAGGGGCTCACGTTCGAGGAGATCGCCGCTCAGGGCATGCGGGTGGAGTATCGCAACGCCGACGCGCCGGTCGCGCCGGAAGGGGAGTCGCGCGGCGACGTGGAGCGGCGGGCGGGAGAGGTTGTCGAAACGCTGGCGGAGCGTTCGGGGCGCTTCGCCGTCGTGACGCACGGCGGCGTCTTCCGCGCGATGATGGTGCGCGCCCTCGGGCTGTGCTCGCCGGACATCTGGGCGTTCCACGTCCGGAACGGGCAACTCGCC
>VAUM01000500.1 GCA_005774595.1 Actinomycetota bacterium | reverse complement strand
GCTGCCGCCCTACATCACCGGGCCGCTTGACGACCCCGAGCTGTACCAGACGGTCTATGCGACGGAGGAGCGCTCCGCCGCCGCGCCCACCGCCGGCCTGCACTTCACGCCGGAGCTGCTCGAGCGCGCCGAGGCCGCCGGGGTGCGGCTCGCCCGCGTCGAGCTGGATGTCGGGCTGGACACCTTCCGCCCGGTGACCGAAGAGGATCCCGAGCGGCACCACATCCACACGGAGCGCTACCGCGTGCCCGAGCGCACGGCCGCGGCGGTCAACGAGGCGCGCGCCGCGGGCGGGCGGGTCGTCGCGGTCGGCACGACGGCCGTGCGCGCGCTCGAGAGCGCGTTCGACGAGCAGGCCGGCGCCCTCGTCGCGGCCGAGGGGATGACGGGCCTGTACATCCTCCCGGGCTTCAGCTTCGCGGCGGTCGACGCGCTCGTGACGAACTTCCACGTGCCGCGCTCGACGCTGCTGATGATGGTGAGTGCGTTCGCGGGCCGCGAGCTCGTGATGCGCGCGTACGCCGCGGCCATCGAGGAGCGCTACCGGATGCTGTCCTTCGGCGACGCGATGCTCATCCTGTAGCGCCACCGCGCTACTCGGAGTACGGCTCCCACCACGTCCAGTTCGGGTTGCCCGCCGCCGGGTCGGCCGACGATGTGCCCGGCGCTATCGCGAATCCGCCGTCGGCCGAGCGTCCCGCGAGCGGGTAGACGGTCACGCCGAGGTCGTCGGCCGCACCCGCCGTGAACGTGGGTGAGCCGTCTGCCGCCGCCGGCTCGGCGAGGGAGGCCGGCAGCGTCGGCCACTCGCCGAAGTGCTCGAGCCCGCGCGCGGCCGCGAGCGCGTAGCGGCCGCCCTCGAAGGTCCGCGTGACGAGCGTGAAGCCGACCATCGTCCCGCCGTCGTCCTCCACGAAGATCGTGCCGGGCGAGTCGCGGCGCTCGTACACGTCGCGCGAGCTGGCCGCGCCTGTGCCGAGGTCCGTGTACAGGCGGCCGCCGGCCGACAGTGACGAGCGGTCGGCCGTGACGCCGCGGGCCAGCCGCCAGACGTGCCCGTCGTAGGTCACGCAGCTCGGGAC
>VAUM01000499.1 GCA_005774595.1 Actinomycetota bacterium | reverse complement strand
GCTCACGGCCAACTCGGGCGGCTACTACTGGGGCGTGTACAAGCCCAAGCTCGCGGGCAAGTTCTTCGTCCGCACCCGCTGCGTGAACCACGACACGGCCTCACGCGTCGCGGTGCTCACCGTGACGGGCACGATCCCGCCGAGCACGGTGTTCCTCGCATCGACCACGTCGACGAGGGACTCCGGGCTGTTCGAGCGCATCGGCCCGGTCTTCAAGCAGAACTGCCCCGAGTACGTCCTCAAGGCGACGTTCGTCGGCTCCGGTGCGGCCATCGCACTGGGCGGCACCGGTGACGCCGACGTGCTTCTCACGCACAGCCCCACGGCCGAGGTGGACTTCATGAACGGCATCGTGGCGGGCGCTCCCTCCGCATACCGCGGCCTCAGGCGCTACAAGGTCATGTACAACGACTTCGTGCTCGTCGGCCCGAAGACCAATCCGGCGGGCGTCGGCGCCTCGGTCCCCGCGACCCAGGCGTTCCAGTCGATCGCCACGGCCGGCTCCACCTTCTGGTCCCGCAACGACAACTCGGGCACCAACACGAAGGAGAAGGAGATCTGGGCGCTGATCGGTAACCCGCAGACCGGCCAGACCTGGTACAAGGCCTCGGGCACGATGGGTATGGCCCAAGCGCTCGCCGCGGCCAACGACGCGAGCACCGGCGGCTACACGCTGTCGGACCGCGCCACGTGGCTCAACGCGGGCGCGCTCGGCATCGTGAAGAACCTGATGGTCGTGAACTCCGGTGACGCTAGGTACTTCAACCAGTACTCGGTCATCGAGGTCCGCGGTGCCCGCAACGCCGAGGGATCGCAGGACTTCAGCAACTGGATCCGCTCGCCGGAGGTGCAGGAGCTCATCAGGACCTACGGCGAGTACACCTACCCCGGGCAGGTCATGTTCGTGCCGAACGCGGGGTCGTACTAATCGCACCACCGACCGCGGTCCCGGACGGCCTGCCGGCCGGGACCGCGGTGGTCGCGCCTCGCCGGTGTCTCATGGCGGCAGCGCGGCCGGCACGCAGGCATGGCCGATCGGTCGGAGGCCCTCGAGGGACGCATGGAGATCTACGGCAGAGCAC
>VAUM01000498.1 GCA_005774595.1 Actinomycetota bacterium | reverse complement strand
GAGAAGACCTGGCCGCTCACGCGCAGCATGAGCGCGCGGATGATGGCGAGCGTCAGCGGGATGGTCAGGCGGAAGCGGCTCCCCTCGCCGATCTTCGAGTCCACGTCGAGCGAACCCTTGAGCTTGTCGACGATGAACTCGCGCACGACGTCCATGCCGACGCCGCGGCCGGAGATCTCCGTGATGATCGCCGAGGTGGAGAAGCCGGCCTCGAAGATGAGGTAGGCGGCCTCGCGGTCCGACATCGCGTCGGCCTCGTTCTGCGTGATGAAGCCCTTGCGCACCGCGGCGGCGCGCACCTTGTCGGGGTCGATGCCCGCACCGTCGTCGGAGATCTCGATGACGATGTGGTCGCCCTCCTGGCGCGCGGCCAGGCGGATGGTGCCCTGCGGCGGCTTGCCGGCGGCACGGCGGACCTCGGGCGTCTCGATGCCGTGATCGACCGCGTTGCGCATGATGTGCACGAGTGGGTCGTTGATCTCCTCGAGGACCTTCTTGTCCAGCTCGGTGTCCACGCCCTCGAGCTCGAGCTCGACATCCTTCTTGAACTGGCGCGCAAGGTCACGCACCGCGCGCGGGAACGAGTTGAACACCGTGGCCACCGGCAGCATGCGCAGGCCCATGCCCTGCTCCTGCAGCTCGGAGACGACGGTTGTGGAGCGCGTGGTGTCCTCGACGTAGCCCTTCGAGAACGAGGTGACCGAGCGGCGCAACTCGGCGATGAGGTCGTCGAGCGCCTCCACGTCGCCCACCACGCCGGCGAGGATCGACTGGTCCTCGAGCTGGATGGCGGACAGGCCGGACTTCAGCCGGACCCAGTGCTGCCATATGTCGGCGAGGTCGTTCACGAAGCCGCGCATCTCGACCGAGCGCTGCTCGGCCTTGATCTGCGAGATGACGACCTCTGACACGAGGTTGAGCAGGTGGTCGACCTGCTGGGTACGGATGCGGATGGTCGCCTGCGTCTTGGTCTTCAGCGCCTCCGCGTCGCCCTTCTTGCCGGCGCCGCCCTCGGCCCCGGGCTCGGCGGCGGGAGCGGCAGCCTCGGGCGCGGGCGCAGGGGACGCCGCAGGCGCGGGCGCAGGG
>VAUM01000497.1 GCA_005774595.1 Actinomycetota bacterium | reverse complement strand
CCGAAGATGTCGAGATCGTGGACTACCACTAGAAGGTGATGATGATGGCGAAGAGACAGACCCTGCCCCCCGTGACCCCCGGCGAGCTGCTCATGGAGGAGTTCCTCGCGCCCCTGGGCATCACGAAGTACCGGCTCGCGAAGGAGATCTGGGTCCCCGCCACCCGCATCGGCGAGATCATCGCCGGCAAGCGCGCAATCACCGCCGACACCGACCTGCGACTCTGCCGCTTCTTCGGGCTGTCGGACGGCTACTGGCTGCGCGCACAGGTCGCGCACGACACCGAGGTCGCGCATGCGAAGCTGGACGCCGAACTCGAGAAGATCCGCCCATGGTCCGGCGGCGGGCTGGCTGCCCGTCCGTCCGGCTAGAGCCGCTCGGCCGTCACGACCACGCTCTCGTCGGCGTCGATCTCCAGCGGCGTGCCGTCGTGGCTGCCGTACGCGCGCACGTCGCCGAAGCCGGCCTGCTGCAGCGCTGTCGTCAGCGTCGCGATGGGCAGCGCGGTGTGCGCCGAGCGGCGGCTCGCGGTCTGCCACGCGCCACCGGGCGGGCGGGTGAGCGTGAGGAAGTCGAAGTCGATGTACTCGCCGCCTTCGGGGTAGTCGATCACGCGCAGGAAGACGGTCATCGTCCCGTCCTCGGCCACGCGCACCACCGGCGGGATGCTGCGCACGCGGTTGTCGAGCAAGCGCTGGTGGTTGAGCAGGTGCAGCACGACGACGCCCCCGGGGCGCAGCACGGCGTGGAAGTCGCGGAGCGCCGCGGCGAGCCCGTCGTGGCCTGCGACGTGCGGGAGCGCGTTGCCGGTGCAGGTGATCGCGTCGACGGGCCCGAGGTCGTGCAGCGCGAGGTGCCCGAAACCCGCCTCGACGATCTTCAGGTCGCCGCCTGACGCCGCGATGTCGTCCTCTGCCTCGCCGAGGTTCGCCCGCGCCTGCGCGAGCATCGACTCGTCAGGGTCGGCCGCGACCACGCGCTTGCCCCAGCGCGCGAACATGATCGCGTGCTTGCCGCTGCCCGCTCCCACGTCGATGACCTCGCGGACGTCGTGCGCCTCGAACAGGTCGGCGAAGAACGGCCCCTC
>VAUM01000496.1 GCA_005774595.1 Actinomycetota bacterium | reverse complement strand
CGACTGCAGCCGCGGGCTATCCCGGGCAGGCGTTCGTCGTCGACTCAGGGCACTGGCAGGCGGCGTACGCGGTGGCGCCGTATGCCTACTCCCGCCGGATGCCGATCCTCCTGGACGACACGGACGGCCTCTCCGCGACGAGCACGCTGCCCGCGATGCGCAGCGCGGGCGTGACGCACTGCGTCATCGTCGGTGACTACTTCGACGTGGATCCGGAGGTCGAGTGGCAGCTAGACGACGAGGGCATCACCCACGAGCGCATCTTCGTGGACGATCTCGCCTCGGGCGGCAGCGGTGCATGCGACGAGCCCGCACGGTTCGCCGCCGCGTGCGGCTGGGCGGGGTTCACTGATGTCCGCATAGGCACGACGCAGGGCTGGCCAGACCTGGCTGGCGCGGGCGCCCTGACTGGCCGCCGCGGTGCCGTGATGCTGTTCACCGCGAGCAGCACTCTCCCGGATCGCGTCGAGAACCTGCTCTTCGAGCACGCGTCCGAGGTGCAGACGATCACGATCTTCGGGGGGCCGGGTGCGGTCTCCTCGGCAGTGGCCGCCGACCTAGCGGTGCTCGAGTCCTCGGTCATCGCCTCAGGGTCTGCCACCGGGCGGGTGACGGACCGCGCGGGCGCGCCGATTGCAGGTGCCGATGTGTGCCTGACGTCGCTGCGACGCGCGCCGGACGGCAGCTCGCCGCATCCGGTGATGGTCGCGCAGACGGTCACAGGCGCCGACGGCTCATGGTCGATCACGGGAATCCCGATCGGCAGGTACTGGCCGCTCGTCCTCGACGTGCAGCAGCGATTCAAGCACGTCGGATACGGCAGCGGTTCCGGGCTTCCCGAGCACGGCGACCCCATCACCGTCTCCTCGGGCACCACGGTCTCGGCCGACGCGTCCATGCCCACGGAGGCGCAGTGGCGCTCCGACCTCGTCACACGCGTCGCCGGGACCGATCGCTACTCCACCGCGATCCAGATATCCCGCCGCAACCACCGCAAGGCGTCGGCCGTCGTCCTCTGCGCCGGCTGGAGCTTCCCGGACGCGCTGTCGGCCGCGCCCCTCGCGGGTTCCTACGACGCACCGCTGCTGCTC
>VAUM01000495.1 GCA_005774595.1 Actinomycetota bacterium | reverse complement strand
GCGCTCGGCGACCTCCCAGGCCACGGCCGTGTGCGGGTCGAGTAGGTACCCCGTCTCATCCCACACGCGCCGGATCACGGCGAGCGACTCGTCGTTGCTCACCCAGTCGCCGAGGAAGACCTCGCGCATCCTGCCGAACGTGTCGCGGTCGACTCTGAAGCGCTTCTCGGAGGCGAGCGACGCCATCCACTCACGCACCGACTCGGGGCCCGCGAGGTGGTAGAGGAGCCGCTCGAGGTTGCTCGAGATGAGGATGTCCATCGACGGCGACGGCGTGGTCACGAACTCACGCGCCGAGATGTCGTACGTGCCGCTGCCGATGAAGTCCGCCAGCACCTTGTTCTCGTTGCTCGCGCACAGCAGCCGCGATATGGGCACGCCGATCTCGCGCGCGTACCAGCCCGCGAGGATGTTGCCGAAGTTGCCGGTCGGCACGCACACGTCGATCGGATCGCCGGCGACGACTCCGCCGCTCGCGACCATGTCCGCGTACGCGCTCGCGTAGTACGCCACCTGCGGCAGCAGGCGGCCCCAGTTGATCGAGTTCGCGCTCGAGAGCAGCAGGCCGTGCGCGTCGTGCAGCTCCGCGTTGAACGCCTCGTCGTTGAAGGCGGCCTTGACCGCGTTCTGGCAGTCGTCGAAGTTGCCGCGAACGCCGAACACGCCGACGTTCTCGCCGCGCTGCGTGACCATCTGCGCGCGTTGGATGGCCGAGACCCCCTCGGCGGGGTAGAAGACCACGATGCCGGTGTGCGCGCGGTCCGCGAAGCCCGCGAGCGCCGCCTTGCCGGTGTCGCCCGAGGTCGCCACCAGCACGAGGAAGTCGTCGGCCAGCGTGCCGGCCGCCTGCTGCATCGAGATGGCCTCGGAGAAGAAGACCGGCATGCACTGGAGCGCCAGGTCCTTGAACGCCGAGGTGGGCCCGTGCCACAGCTCCAGCACGTGGACGCCGGGGACGACCTCCTCGACCGGGGCGATGCGTTCGTCGTCCCACTGCGGTCCGTACGCGACCGGCATGAGCTCGACGATGCGCTCGCCCGGCACGTCGACGCCGAACAGCCCGAACAGCCACGCGGCGCGCTGCCAGTAGGGCATCTC
>VAUM01000494.1 GCA_005774595.1 Actinomycetota bacterium | reverse complement strand
AGGTGATCGCGGGCGTCGCCGCCGGCGCGCACGCGGCAGCCGCGAGCGAGCACGCGAGCGCGAGGGCGAGGGCGACCGCGGCGGCCACGCGCGCGGGGTCACGCATCCGCGCCGCCCTCGGGATGTCGCGCTCGGTACAGCCGCAGCGAATACACGTACGTGGTCGCGACGAGCACCACCATCGGGCCGAGCACGAGTGCGATCGTCCACGGCGGGCCGAGCAGCGCACCGGCCCAGGCGCACACGGCCGAGCCGACCATGATGCGCCCGCCGAGCCGGTTCGTCTCGCGCCAGACCACCTCGTCCTCGAGCGTCCACGAGTAGCGCACGCCGAACGTCCAGTTCCGCTCGACGCGCGGCATCTTCAGCCCGATGGCGAGGAAGAGCAGCCCGAGCGCGCCGATCACGACGCGGTCGACCGGGAGCGCCGGGTGCCACGCCGCGTAGTACGTCGCCGCCTGCAGCAACGCCATGAACCCGACGAGCAGGTCGACGACGAGGTTGTACGAGTCCACCGACCGCATGAGCCCGCGGCGCCGCGGGTCGAAGCGCGGCAGGACGAACAGGGCGGCGTAGAGCGCCGATGCCACGAGCGGTAGCGTCAGCACCGACAGCAGGGTGGTGTCGGCCCACGCGTCCACGCGGCCCGACGGCCCCCAGTGCGTCGGGATGCGCTCGGGCAGATACGGGTAGTAGGCGAGTCCGGCAGCGAACATGCCGGCGAGGATGGCCAGCGGCAACCGCGTCACCCGCGCGGGGCGCTCCGCGTCGCCGGTCACGGCCGCTTCCTGATGAGGTCCGAGAAGGTGTCGCGCACCTGCGCGCCGTAGAGCGCGCCGCCGATGGCCGCGAGGCACGTCTCGAACAGCGCGAGCATGAGGAACTCCGAGCCGGTCGCCCCGCCGGCGGCCAGCACCTGCCTGCCGACGAGCAGCACCGCCACGCCGAGCAGGCCGCCGACCCACGCCTCGCCCATGAGCAGCGTGAGGCCGCCGGCGATGAACGGGGCCGCGAGCGCGAGCTGCGCTCCCGGCTCCTTTGCCAGCCCGCCGCCGGCCAGCGCGACGGCGAGCGGCAGCGCCAGGAGGAGAAGGCTCCTCAGC
>VAUM01000493.1 GCA_005774595.1 Actinomycetota bacterium | reverse complement strand
AGATCCCAGGTGCGAGCATCGATGCGGCCATCGGCGCGCTGGTCGTCGACGCCATGACACCCCAGGTCCTCGAGGTGGCGTTGGCCGTCTGGCAGGAGATCCAGGACCGCCACGAGGAAGCCGACCGGCTGCGCCGGCAACAGGTGGAGCGTGCGCAGTACGACGCTGATCTCGCACGCCGGCGGTACATGCTCCTCGACCCCGCAAACCGTCTGGTGGCCGACTCGCTGGAGGCAGACTGGAACGACAAGCTCCGCGCGCTGGCCGCAGCCCGGGAGCACTACGAGGAGCAGAAAGCCTCTGACGAGACTAAAGCCCGCGGGGTGGACCGCCAGCGTGTCCTCTCGCTGGTGGAGGACTTCCCCGCGATCTGGAACGACCCGCGGACACCCCAGCGCGAGCGCAAGCGCATGGTCGCCCTGCTGATCGAGGATGTCACGCTCATCAAGCGCAACGAGATCACCGCCCACGTCCGCTTCCGCGGCGGCGCGACCACTACCCTGACCCTGCCACTGCCCCTCAACGCCTGGCAAGGCCATACCACCCCGCGACACGTCGTGGCGCAGGTGGACGAGCTCCTCGAGCGCCACCCCGACGCCGAGGTCGCCAGGCTCCTCAACCAGCGGGGGCTGCAAACCGGGGCCGGCGTCCCTTTCACCTGTGACGCCGTGAAATGGGTCCGCTTCTCCCACGGCCTGAAGAGCCTGAAGGAGCGCCTCCAGGACCAAGGCTGGCTCACGACAACGGAGTACGCGGCAAAGCTCGGCGTGCACTGCGCTACAGTAAAGGCATGGCTCAAGGCGGGCCTCGTCCGCGGTCGCGTCGCCAACGACGCAGGCCACTGGCTCCTCGATCCGCACCGAGAACCACCTCCGCACCCCCGACCAACCCGAGCCCGCCAACCGAAGCTCGCAGACACACGTCAACCCGTCGCGCCCGCTGTAGGAGGTGCAGTGTGAAACCACTTCCTACGAAGTCGACCCCCTGCTCTGCCCGCGATGTCAGGCCGAGATGCGGATCGTCGCGTTCATCATCGAGCCGCGGGTGATCGGGAAGATCCTCACACACCTCGCGGCCACAGGCATCGACGCGCGCAGCCCGCCCAG
>VAUM01000492.1 GCA_005774595.1 Actinomycetota bacterium | reverse complement strand
ACCGCCAAGGGGCTCGCGCGCGGCCTCGGAGTGCCGCTCTACGGCGTCGGCACCCTCGATGCCGTCGCCCGCCGGCTGGTGCATCACGAGGGGCTGGTCGGCGTCGTGGGTGACGCGATGCGCGGTGAGGTCTACCCGGCGCTGTTCCGCTGCGGAACCGCGTGCGAGCGGCTCGGCCCGGACCGCGTGTGCCGTCCGGAAGCGGTCGCGGCGGAGTGGGCCGCGCTCGGTGAGCGGGTGCTGCTGACCGGCAACGGCCTGGCGAAGCATGCCGATGCGTTCATGGACGCGATGGGCGCCGCCGCGACGCTCGCCGGCGCCGCATACCGGTCGCCGACCGGCGCAGCCCTGCTCGCGGCGTACGCGGCCGTTCTCGGCGACGCGGGCGACGGCGACCCCGCGACGCTTCTTCCGGTCTACACGCGGCTCTCGGACGCCGAGGAGGCCGAGCGCGCGCGGACGGGCGCGGGCGGCGGCGAGACGCCGGGGACCGGCGTCGGGGGGCCGCAGGGGGCGACGCCATGAGTGCGCGCATCCGGCCCATGACCGGCGCGGACGTGCCCGCCGTGCTCGCCATCGAGCGGGCGGTCTTCACCACGCCGTGGTCCGCAGAGTCGTTCCTCGCGGAGGTCGCGCAGCCCGAGAGCCGCGAGTGGGTCGTGGCGGAGTCCGGGGCGGGCGTCGAGGGGTACGCTGGCCTGATGTTCGTGGGCGACGAGGCCCACGTGATGAACCTCGCGGTGGACGAGCGCGCCCGGCACGCCGGCTTGGGCGTGGCACTCGTCGCGCACCTGCTCGACGCCGCAGCGGCGCGCGGCGCGCGCCGCGTGACGCTGGAGGTCCGGGCGTCGAACGCGGCGGCCATCGGGCTGTACCGGCTCGCGGGGCTCTCCTCGGTCGGGGTGCGGCCGGGCTACTACGCCGACGTCGGCGAGGACGCGTCGATCATGTGGACCGAGGACCTCGACGGCGAGCTCATGCGCGAGCGTCGCGCGGCACTGCGCGAGCGTGCGGAGCGGGCGCTCGAGCTGTTCCGCCCCCCGGTCCACGCGGCGCCGGACCCGATCGCGGACGCGCCCGACACCGACCTCATCCTCGCGATCGAGACC
>VAUM01000491.1 GCA_005774595.1 Actinomycetota bacterium | reverse complement strand
CGCGCCACTGAGGGCACTCAGCCCTTCGCAGGGCCCGGGCCGGGACCGTCCGCTTCCTCGCGGGCGAGCAGCGCGTCGATCGACGCCTGCAGCGTCTCGATGCGGCCGCGCAACTCGGCGACCTCGAAGCGCAGGCCGTCGATCCGCTCCGCCTCGGACTCCCGGGTGCCCGGCGCCTCGACGGCGCCCGACGCGATCTCGGCCTTCAGGCGCTCCTTCTCGGCGGCCACCAGCGCCGACAGCCCGTCGACGAACGCGTCCGGGCCCGAGTCCATGTCTTCGCCGCTCACGTCCGCCCCGCGTGCCACCGCAGCCTTCCAGCCCTCATCGGCGGTCTCGTGAACGAGAGCCCAGGCGGCGAGCAGTCGCATGAAGTCGTCGGACACGCGCATCCACCCCCTCGTGTCGCGAAGCGGGCCGGCACCCGCTTTCGATGCGTATGTTACGCCGCCGGCGCCCCGGCACCTGCGCGCCGGGGGGCTCCGAGCAGTCGCAGGCCGTTGAGCACCACGAGCAGCGCCACGCCGGTGTCCGCGAACACCGCCAGCCACAACGGCGCGTAGCCGAGGACGGCGGCCACGAGCGTCGCGGCCTTGACCGCCACCGAGAACGTGACGTTCTGGCGGATGTTGATGACCGTTCGGCGGCCCAGGTCGAAGAAGCGCGGCAGCGCGGCGAGGTCGTCGGACATGAGCGCCACGTCGGCGGTCTCGAGCGCGGCGTCGCTGCCAGCCGCGCCCATCGCGATGCCGATGTCGGCCGCGGCGAGGGCCGGGGCGTCGTTGATGCCGTCGCCCACCATCGCCACCACCCCGTAGCGCTCCTTCAGGTGCCGCACCGCGTCGACCTTGCGCGCCGGCAGCAGGCGAGCCATGTGCCCGGTCACGCCCACGTGGCGCGCCACCGCCGCACCCGTGGCCTCGTTGTCGCCGGTGAGCATCACCGTGTGCTCGACGCCGAGCGCATGAAGGTGCCGCACGACGCCGGGCGCCTCGGGCCGGACCTCGTCCGCGACGCCGATGAGGCCGAGCGCCTCCTCGCCGCGCGTCACGACGAGCACGGTGTGCCCCTCGCCCTCGAGCCGGGCCACCTCGGCGGCGGCTCTCACGC
>VAUM01000490.1 GCA_005774595.1 Actinomycetota bacterium | reverse complement strand
AGGGGGGAGCGAGCCCGCCCCGCGAGAGTCGGAATCGTCGAGCGCGGGGGGTCTGGCATCTGGGCGCTTGGAGGATTCACCGCGCGCGAAGTCGACTACCAACCAGACGAACACGGGCAGCGGTAGGAGAAGCGAGGCCCAGACCGCACCTGTGAGGTAGATCCCGATCGCTGCCTCCACGCGTGCTCCGTTTGGCCCAACGTTTCTGCGCTTCAACGGAGCGCGCCTGCGCTCCGCCTTCAAGACCGATTCTACGCCGTGGGCGCGCTGCCGCAGGAAGCGCCTGTTAGTGAGCGCGGGCTAGTCGAACGCGTCCCACGTGTCCGACGGATCGGGCTCCGGAGGACTTGAGTCAACGGCCAGCTTGAACGCGGAGTCGGGACTCGTCGCACGTAGCGCTGCAGTGGACTGTGCGCTCATGACCAGGATGATGACCAGAGAGACCGCGGGAAGAAGAGCGAGGACGGCGAGGGCCGCGGTGGTTCCCGGCGAGTGCCCGAGCGCCGGTGCCACTGCTACGACACCTGCGGCGGTGATCAGTGCGGCGAAGCCGCTGAGGGCAATCATCAGGAGTGTGACCGCCATCGCGCGAGCGGTGGTAGGGGCAGGGGCGAAGAGAAGAACGACTACGAAGATGTCGACGATGAGCGCACACACGAACGCGAGCCGGCCCCCGCGCAGTCTGCCGACGGCAAGCGAATCGTGCGGCGCCGGCGTGGGTGGTGGCGCGGACTCCGCCTTCCCCGCGTGCCGCCGTGAGAAGAGGAGGTAGACGGCGACACCGCCGAGCCCAACCCCTAGAACCTCCGCGAAGGTCT
Source organism: Actinomycetota bacterium (assembly GCA_005774595.1). NCBI lineage: Bacteria > Bacillati > Actinomycetota > Actinomycetota bacterium. The sequence continues at coordinate 296 of VAUM01000490.1, read as the reverse complement.
CAAGCAGACGCACCGCAAGCCCCCCAGCAGCTCTCAGCAACTCTCACGGTGGAACGGCACCGCGACTCACTAACGTTTCTGCGTTTCAGCGGCGGCGCTGTGTGCCGTCGCCGTTTCCTAGCCTACTGCGGAGCGCCGCCCGCTGGAAACGCCTGTTCGCAGTCCGGGACCTCGTTCGTGGCCTCGGGCGCTGCGCGCTTCCGCTCCCGCAGCCACAGTCCGATGCAGAAGGGCGCCATCGATCCCAGCACCAGCCACGGGATGGCGAGGGCGGTGATGCTGAGGGCGTCCTGTGC
>VAUM01000489.1 GCA_005774595.1 Actinomycetota bacterium | reverse complement strand
CTCCTGCGTCGTACCCGTCTTGCCGGCGGCCGGACGGCCGATGGCCGCCGCCGTCCCGGTGCCCTTGCTGATCACGCCGCGCAGGATGTCCGTGGCCAGGTAGGCGACCGCGGGGTCGACAGCGGCCGCGCTTGCCGGCTTCGCGACCACGAGCTCGTCTCCGCTCTCGCCGGTGACCTGACGGATCCCGAACGGCGAGATCGCCGTGCCGCCGTTGGCGAGCGTGCCGTAGGCGGCGGCCATCTCGAGCGGCGAGACACCTTCCTCGAGTCCGCCGAGGGCGATCGCGGGATTGGGGGTGATGCTGGTCTGGATCCCCATCTCGTCGGCCACGGCAACCGTCTTGTCCGCGCCCACCTTGAGCACCAGCTGGGCGAAGACGGAGTTGACCGAGTCCTCCGTGGCCTCGCGAAGCCGCATCGTGCCCGTGCGCCCTCCGCTCGCACCGGTCACGCTCCAGTCGGGTGAGCCGGGCACCTTGAGCGTCATCGGGCCGCACGCGAAGGGGGCCTCGGGTGAGATGCCCTGCTCGAGTGCGGTCACGAGCACGAACGGCTTGAACGCGGAGCCCGGCTGGCGACGCCCCTGCACGGCGACGTTGAACTGCTGCGACGTGAAGTCACGGCCTCCCACCATCGCGAGGATCTCGCCGGTCTTGGCATCGAGCGCGACGAGTGCCGCCGAAGGGTCGCCGTCACGGTTCAGGGTGCCGGCGATGGCCTGTTCGGCGGCCTTCTGCATCTTCGCGTCGAGCGTGGTCCTGACCGTCAGGCCTCCGCGATACACGGCGTCGGCTCCCTGCTGCGTGGTGATGAGCGCCTTCACGTACTCGATGAAGTAGGGAGCCTGTACGTCACGGCCGGACTTCAGTCCGACGGTCTTGACCGGCCCGGCCGCCGCCGCCGCCGTGCGCTCCTCCTGCGTGATGAATCCCTGCTCGGCCATCAGCTGGAGGACGAGGTCACGGCGCTGCTTGGCAGCCTCCGGCTCGAGGTAGGGCGAGTAGTTGCCGGGCGAGCGGAGCACGCCGGCGATCATCGCTGACTCGGGGAGGGTCAGTTTGGTCGCGCTCTTGCCGAAGTAGCACTGCGAGGCCGCTTCGACCCCGTAGGCAC
>VAUM01000488.1 GCA_005774595.1 Actinomycetota bacterium | reverse complement strand
GCTCCGCAGACGTCGGCCGCCGGCGCGGCGCGGCCGCCTCGGGGCGCTCACTGCGCCACCGTCGCGAGGTCGCCGTCGATGACGACCTCGGTGTCGTGCTTCGCGGACACCGACTTCAGCCGCTTCAGGATCGTCGAGGCCGCCTGGCCGGTGACGACGTCCGGGCGCCCGTACTGGTCGAGGTAGACCGGCGTGACCGCGGTCGCGCCTGCGCCGCCGGGGCCCAGTTCGATGTCGAGGATGAACGCCTCGCCGGTCTTGCGCGAGTAGTGGTCGAAGACGAAGTCGCCGAGCGAGTAGGCGATCAGGCCGTTCTTGTAGCGCTCCACGCCTTGCAGCACGTGCGGGTGGTGGGCCATGACGAGGTCCGCTCCGGCGTCGATGGCGCGACGCGCGTCGCGGACCTGCTCGGCGTTGGCGTCGTCCACGTACTCGATGCCCCAGTGGAACGAGACGATCACGTAGTCGTACTCGGCCGCCGCCGAGGCCACAGCGGCCGCCACCCGGTCCATGTTGTTGCGGCCCTGCGCGATGCCCGCGCGCGTGTCGTTCGCGACGAAGCCGGGCGGCAGGATGTGCGAGAAGGCGAGGTAGGCGACGGTAGCGCTGCCCACCTGTGTGACGGCGGGCGCCCACGCGGCGTCCCGGTCCGCGCCTGCCCCGGAGTGGGCGATGCCGCGCTCGTCGAGGGCGGCGACGGTGTCGTCGAGCGCCTCGGAGCCGTAGTCGAGGGCGTGGTTGTTCGCGATCGAGACCGCGTCGAACCCGGCGAGTTCCAGCCCCGCGACGCCGCGGGGGTCTCCGCGGAAGCAGATCTCCTTGCCCTTGGCGCGAGTGCCGCCGTCGGACAGCGGGCTCTCGAGGTTGCCGCAGGTGTAGTCCGCTGCGGCGAGGTGCTCGGCCACGCGGGCGAGCGGCGCTTCGCCGCCGGCCGCGTGGATGAGCGCCTTGACCTGGCGGTCGAAGATCATGTCGCCCACCGCCGCGACCGTGATGGTGGGTGGGAGTGCCGCGGCAGCCTCTGCTGCGGCCTGTGCCGCCGCTGCCGCGCTCGCCTCGGCCGCGGCCCGGGCAGCCGCTGCCGCCGCACTCGCCTAGGCTGCACGCCGGGCGCTG
>VAUM01000487.1 GCA_005774595.1 Actinomycetota bacterium | reverse complement strand
GCGACCCGCCTGAGGCAGCACCTCGGCCTCGACCGCGGCCGCCGCGTCGCGATCGTCGGCTTCGGCCGCATCGGCTCCGCGCTGCTCGGGTACCCGGGCTTCGGGGCCCGCGGATTCGACGTCGTGGCGGTCCTCGACTCCGACCCCGCCAAGATCGGTGCGCCGGCCGGCGGCCTCACGGTGCTCGACGCCGCCGAGCTCGAGTCCGTCATCGCGCGCGAGGGCGTGGACATCGTGCTGCTGGCCGTGCCCGCGGAGGCCGCTCCCGCGGTCGCCCGCCGCGCCGCGGCCGCGGGGGTGCGCGCGTTCCTCAACATGGCGCCCGTCCTGCTCAGCATGCCCGCCGAGGTCATCGTCCGGCACGCCGACGTCGCGGCCGAGATGGAGGTGCTCTCCTTCCGTCTCGCCGAGTCCGGCTACGTCCCGCCGCTCGCCGCGGCCGGCGCGGGGCAGTCCGCCGCGCTGTCCGCGTCCGCGCTCGAAGGCGCGCTGGCGCCCGGCGACGAGCCGGCCGCCGAGGCGGAGGCGGGTGCGCGCCGGGCGGACGAGCCGGTGCCGCCGTGGCTCGCGATCGTCGTGCTGCTCCTGCTCCTGGGAGTCGTCGGCCTGGGCGCGTGGATCGTGCGCGGGGTCGTCGTCAACAAGGACGGCGCCACCAGCAGCACGAGGATCGAGATCGAGCAACTCGAGGACCGGGTCGCGGACGACCCCCGTGACATGAAGGCGCTGCTCGACCTCGCGTTCGCATACCAGCAGGCGGGCCGCTACCAGGACGCCCTGAACGACTACGACAAGGTCCTGGCCGCCGACCCGCGCAACACCGGCGCGCTCTACAACAAGGGGATCGTCTACCGGGAGCTCGATCTGGACGACAAGGCCGAGGACACCCTGTGGGACGTGCTCGAGATCGATGCCGCCCATCCGCTCGCGGCGGCGGCGCTGGGCGAGTACTACGCCGAGAAGGGGCACTACAAGTCGCTCATCGAGGCGGTTCGTCCGGCCGCGGAGTCCAACCCCGAGGCGGCGGACCTCCAGTACCTGATGGGACTCGCGTACGAGAACCTCGGGCGCCGGGACTGGGCCGAGATGCGCTACCGCCTCGCGTTGCAGTACGTGCC
>VAUM01000486.1 GCA_005774595.1 Actinomycetota bacterium | reverse complement strand
GGTGCTCGAAGTAGTCCGCTGGGCTCACTCGGGCGAGTCCACGGGCAGCTCGCTGGAGGCCGAGACACCCTCGGGCGTGGTCGTCTCGATCTGCTTGGCCGGGGCGAACAGCAACCAAGCGATCAGAAGTCCCGCGCCGATGACGATCGAGGAATCGGCGATGTTGAACACGGGAAAGTCGATGAACGCGAACTCGAGGAAGTCGGTCACGAAGCCGGCTGTCGCGCGATCGATGAGGTTGCCGGCGGCACCCGCGGCAATGAGTCCCAGACCGAACACCACCAGAGCCACCTGTGGCCTCTGCCGCACGAAGTACACGGCTATCACCAGGAGGACGATGACGGAGACGGACATGAAGGCGATCCGCTGTCCCGGAAGCATCCCGAACGCGGCTCCGGCGTTGCGCACGTGCGTGAAGTAGAGGACCCCGGGGACAAGCAGCGTGGAGTCCTGAGCCGGCAATGCCGAGCGGACCATCGCCTTCGAGGCCTGGTCGGCGACGAGTGCGAACCCCACCGTCAGGAGGAATGCGAGAAGCGGGCGGCGCAGCGTCACCGAGGCGACTCTTCAGCTTCCTTGCACGGAACGCACAGCGTGGCCGTGGGATGAGCCTCGAGACGCTCGACCGGAATCTCGGCGGAGCACCGCTCGCACACGCCGTAGAGGTCCTCCGACATGCGCTCAAGCGCATGCCTCACCGCCGAGCGCGCCTCGCGCGCGTTCTCCTCGAGCGTCATGCCCATCTCGCGCTCGAACGTGGCTGAGCCCTGGTCCGCCATGTGGTCGCGGTAGTTGTTCTCGCCGCTCACATCCGACAGAGACTCGCGATCTTCGATCTCCATCTCTGCGATGACCGCGTTGAGGCGCTCCAACTCGGGTTCGAGGTGGGTTCGGAATGCATCGCGCTTCGTGGAGTCCACGGCGGGCCTCCTCTGTGTCGGCCGCAGTATCAGAGCGCCCGGCGGATATGCACCGGGCGCTCGTTCCGTCTATTCGGATTGTACCACCGGAGCGCAGCCGTCCTTCGCCCGAGTCCCTACACACCGAGGTCGGCGAGAACCGCCGCGCACCTCGTGCATACGTCCGGACGCGAAGGGTCGGTCCCGAGTTCGCGCATGTTCCAGCAG
>VAUM01000485.1 GCA_005774595.1 Actinomycetota bacterium | reverse complement strand
CGCTTCGTGCTCTCGAAGGGCCATGCGGCGCCGGTGCTGTACTCCGCGCTGGCCGAGGCCGGATACTTCGGCCGCGACCACCTCGCCACCCTGCGCAAGCTCGGCTCGATCCTGCAGGGACATCCGGACAGCAAGAAGACCCCGGGCGTGGAGGTCTCGACCGGCTCGCTCGGCCAGGGGCTGTCGATCGCCAACGGCCTCGCGCTGGGCTTGCGGCTCGCCGGCAACACGACCTCGCGGGTGTTCTGCCTGCTCGGGGATGGCGAGTGCCAGGAAGGCCAGGTCTGGGAGGCGGCGATGTTCGCGCCGCACCACGATGTCACCAACCTGGTGGCCATCGTCGACCACAACGGCCTGCAGATCGACGGCGCGTGCTGCGACGTCATGCACCTCGGCGAGATCGAGGAGAAGTTCCGGGCGTTCGGCTGGCGCGTCATCGTGGTCAACGGCCACGACGTCGCCGCGCTGCTGCACGCGTTCGATGACGCCTCGCGCGTGCAGGGCGCGCCGGCGTGCATCGTCGCCAAGACGGTCAAGGGCAAGGGCGTCTCGTTCATGGAGGGCAACGCCGACTGGCACGGCAAGGCGCCGAGCGCCGAGCAGACCGCTGCGGCGTTGGCCGAGCTGGCCGAGGGGAGGGCGTCGTGAGCGAGAAGAAGGCGACGCGCGAGGCGTTCGGCGCCACCCTGGTCGAGCTGGCCGCCGAGGGCATCCCGGTGGTCGCCGTCGACGCCGACCTGTCCAAGTCCACCACGACCGCGAAGTTCGAGGCGGCGTATCCCGAGCGGTTCTTCAACGTCGGCGTCGCCGAGCAGAACATGATCGACGTCGCGGCGGGCCTCGCGGTCGCCGGCCACGTCGCGTTCACCGGCTCGTTCGCCGTGTTCGCCACGGGGCGCGCCTACGACCAGGTCCGCAACACCGTGTGCTACTCGAACCTGAACGTGAAGCTCGCGCCGACGCACTCGGGCATCACCGTTGGTCCGGATGGCGGCTCGCATCAGATGATCGAGGACATCGCGCTCATGCGAGTGCTCCCCGGCATGCGCGTGCTCGTGCCCGCCGACGCGGTCGCCGCCCGCGCGATGATCCGCGCCGCCGCGGTGACGCCGGGGCCGTTCTACGTGCG
>VAUM01000484.1 GCA_005774595.1 Actinomycetota bacterium | reverse complement strand
GCCCCGAGTACTTCTGCAACGCGCCCACCAACCCAGCCGCATCGAGCAGGTCGAGGTAGTGCGCGACCGTGGTGGTGTTGCCGGCGTCGTGCAGACCGGCGCGCATCTTCTCGAAGGTGAGCTCGCGCCCAGAGTATTCGCAGGCCAGTCCGAAAACCCGCCGCAGCAGCGCGGGCTTGTCGATCCGCGTCATCAGCAGCACGTCTCGCGAGACGGTCGCCTCGACGATGCCGTTCACGATGAAGTCCCGCCAGCGCGCGGGCTCGCCGAGATACGGCGCGCCGCCGGGGTAGCCGCCGTGGAAGATCCAGGTGTCGAGGTCCCAGCCGAACGCCGCTTCGCACTCGGCCCACGTCCAGTGCGTCGCGGGAAGGACCTCGAACCGCCCCGCGAGGCTCTCGGACAGCCCCTGCTGCATGAGCAGCGGCGACGAGCCGAGGAGCACGACCTTCAGGTCGCGCTCGTGGAAGGTGTCCTCGTCCCAGAGCCGCTTGACCCACGCCGACCAGTCCGGGACCTTCTGGACCTCGTCGATCACGAGGACCGCGGAACCCCCCGCCGCGAGGTTGCGGCCTTGCGCCCACTGCTCGTCGAGCCAAGCGGGCGATTGCGAGGTGGCGGTGTCGGCCGAGGCGCAGTGCCACGGCACGCGCACGCGCTCGAGCGCCTGACGCACCGCGGTCGTCTTGCCGACCTGGCGCGGCCCGAGAACGACCTGGATGGTCCGGCGCGACTCGGCGAGGCGGGCGCTGATGATCGAGACGAGAGCGCGTTCGTACATTGGCTCACCTGCGGCGGGCGTGATAACTCAACGTACTGAGATAAATAACTCAATGCGCTGAGATAGTCAAGGCGCGAGCGGGCCTGCGCGGCGCGAACACACGCCCCTGTACGACAACTCCGACTACTGCACTCGGATTGTGAGAGTCGGAGTAGAGCCTCTCGGCCCCGGCCCACCTTCCGCCGCATCCTCGTAGCGAGCGACGACCTGCAACGTGTCCGGCGCCGCACCAGTCTGCATTCTCAAGTACTCGGTCACGGCATCCGCCGGGAACAGCTCCGTCGGCCCCGCTACGCCTCGGCCCGACTCGGTCACGTCGCCGGAAGCGGGAGCGCTCGAGGCGTGGAC
>VAUM01000483.1 GCA_005774595.1 Actinomycetota bacterium | reverse complement strand
AGGTCGACCGGCACCGCGCCGGCCGCCGCGCCGGGCTCACCCGCGCGCACGCCCGCCACGCGTGACGCCACCAGCGCGCGCAACCGCTCGCTCGTCGGCCCGAGGTTGGATGCGCCCGAGGCCATCGCGTCGTAGCCGCCGGCCGATGGGCGGGGGTGGAAGTACCGCTCGGAGGCGAACGCCTGGCCGATGAGCCGCGCGCCCACCACGTGGCCGTCGCGCTCGACCAGCCCGCCAGCGGCCCGCCGCGGGAACAGCGGCGCGACCATCGCCGTCACGAGCAGCGGGTAGAGCACCCCGGTGAGCACCAGCGTCACCAGTGCCATCCTGACCGCCACGCGGAACGCCGCCCTCACGCAATCACCTCGCCAGCCCGACGGCGACCAGCACGAGGTCGATCAGCTTGATGCCGACGAACGGCACGATCATCCCCCCGAGTCCGTAGAGCAGCAGGTTGCGGCGGAGCAGCGCGGCCGCTCCGACCGGCCGGTACGTCACGCCGCGCAGCGCCAGCGGGATGAGCGCCACGATCACGAGCGCGTTGAAGATGACCGAGCTCAAGATCGCGCTCTCCGGCGAGGTGAGGCGCATGACGTTCAGGTTCCCCAGCTCAGGGTGCCGCACCATGAACATCGCCGGGATGATCGCGAAGTACTTCGCGACGTCGTTGGCGATCGAGAAGGTGGTCAGCGCCCCGCGCGTCATGAGCAGCTGCTTGCCGATCGAGACGATCTCGATGAGCTTGGTCGGGTCCGAGTCCAGGTCGACCATGTTGCCGGCCTCTTTGGCGGCGGTCGTCCCCGAGTTCATCGCCACCCCGACGTCGGCCTGCGCGAGCGCCGGCGCGTCGTTCGTACCGTCACCGGTCATGGCCACGAGCTTGCCTTTGCCCTGTTCGGTGCGGATGAGCGCCATCTTCGTCTCGGGCGTGGCCTCGGCGAGGAAGTCGTCTACGCCGGCCTCGCGGGCGATGACCGACGCGGTGATCGGGTTGTCGCCGGTGATCATGACCGTGCGGATGCCCATCGAGCGCAGTTGGCCGAAACGCTCGCGGATGCCGCCCTTCACGATGTCTTTGAGGTGGATGACGCCGAGGACCCGCGCGTCCACTGCCACCGCCAGCGGCGTGCC
>VAUM01000482.1 GCA_005774595.1 Actinomycetota bacterium | reverse complement strand
CACCTGGTGCGCCAGCGTCGTGCGCAGGTTTCGCAGGTTGCGGCACGACTTGAGCAGGTTCACGTCGGCCTGCTCGACGACGAGCAGCGTGCGCTTGTCCGCCAGGCCCAGGCGCTCGAGCACCTCGGCCATCTGGCGCGTCTTCGGCTCAGGGAACGACAGCGATTCGAGCACGGTCACCGCATTTGCCGACGCCAGCTGCGACAACGCCGAGGCCAGTGCGGCGCGGCGCTGCCGCCGAGGCAGCTCCGTGCGGTAGTCCCGGGGCCGTGGGCCGAAGGCGCGACCGCCGCCTGGCATCAACGGCGTGTTGTTGGCGCCCTGGCGCGCCCGGCCAGTGCCCTTCTGCCGGAACGGCTTGCGCGTGCCGCCCGAGACCTCGGCGCGCGGCCGCTCCAGTCTTTCCGCCGGGTCTTTCTGCCGGGCATTCGGCGGGGCCTCCTGACCGCGTTCCTCGTCGTCTTCATCCCCGCCCTGGGCTCCTATATCATTCCTGACCTCGTCGGCGGGCCGGCCGGCGAGATGCTGGGCAACAAGATCGCCCAGCGGGTCTTCACCGACCGCAATCTGCCTCACGCAAGCGCCCTTTCGGCCGTCCTCGTCCTGGCCGTTCTCGCCCCGCTCGTCGCCGTCCTCGCCCTCCAGCGCAAGAACAAGAAGTCCGACATCATCATGGGGGAAGCGCCGTGAAAAGAAGCCGCGTCCCGATCGTGGTCACGGCCCTGGTCATGGCGTTTTTCTATCTCCCCATCCTCATTCTCATCGCCAACTCCTTCAACCCGGCCCGCTTCTCCAGCCGCTGGCAGGGGTTCTCGCTCGTCTGGTACGCCCGGCTCTTCGAATCGCCCGAGATCTGGCAGTCCCTGAAAAACACGCTTATCATCGCCGTCTCGGTCACCGCCGTGTCCGTCGTCCTGGGGACGGCGGCGGCCTTTGCTCTCCACCGCTTTGCCGCAAGCCGCCTCCAACGGCTCCACTTCACCCTGATCTACACGCCCCTCGTCGTCCCCGAGATCCTGATGGGCATCAGCTTGCTGATGGCCTTCGTTGCCGCCGGCGTCCCTCTCGGCTTGTTCACGATCTTCCTGGCCCACGTCACGTTCTGCGTGAGCTACGTGGCCATGACCGTAC
>VAUM01000481.1:600-1137 GCA_005774595.1 Actinomycetota bacterium | reverse complement strand
TCGCCGAGTAGCTCGACGCCGGTCTTCTCGGCGTACTGCGCATCAAGTGCGCCGGTGTATGGGGTGCCCGAGATCGCCTTGAGGACGTCCGCGCCGAACTTCGCCCAGTGGGCCGTCGAGACCACGACGATCGGGTTGTCCGACATCGTGCGCGTGGCGACCTCCCAGGCTACCGCCGTGTGCGGGTCCATGAGGTAGCCGAACTCGTCCCACACGCGCTTGACGGTCGTGAGCGACTCCTCGTTGGTCACGAAGTCTCCAACGAGGAGTTCGCGTATGGCATGGAATGTCTCGGCGTCCACCTGGAAGCGCTTGTGCTCGGTGAGGTCGCGCATCCATCCGGCCACCGCGTCGGGTCCGGCGAGGTGGTAGAGCAGCCGCTCGAGGTTGCTTGAGATGAGGATGTCCATCGACGGCGACGGGGTGGTGACGAAGTCGCGCGACGAGATGTCGTAGACGCCCGTGGCGATGAAGTCGGCGAGCACGTTGTTCTCGTTGCTCGCGCAGATGAGACGGCCGATCGGCACGCCCATGAGC
>VAUM01000481.1:0-590 GCA_005774595.1 Actinomycetota bacterium | reverse complement strand
GCACGCACACGTCCATCGGGGCGCCGGGGGCGACGCCGCCGCTTGCCACGAGGTCAGCGTACGCGCTCACGTAGTAGACGATCTGCGGGAGCAGCCGGCCCCAGTTGATGCTGTTTGCGCTCGAGAGCTTGAGGTGCTTCTCGGCGTGGAGCCACGCAGTGAACGACTCGTCGGCGAAGGCCGCCTTGACCGCGCTCTGGCAGTCGTCAAAGTTGCCTTTCACGCCAAAGACGCTCACGTTCGCTCCGTGTTGGGTGACCATCTGTTTGCGCTGGATGTCGCTCACGCCGTCGGCAGGGTAGAAGACGGCGATCGAGGTGTGCGCGCGGTCCGCGAACCCTTCGAGCGCGGCCTTGCCCGTGTCGCCAGAGGTCGCGACAAGCACGAGGAAGTCGTCGGCGAGCTGACCGCGCTCCTGCTTCATCGTCACCGCTTCAGAGAAGAACAACGGCATGCACTGGAGCGCCATGTCCTTGAATGCCGAGGTGGGGCCGTGCCACAACTCCAGCACACTCAGCCCGGCAGTGACCTGATGGAGTGGCGCGATGCGCTCGTCGTCCCACTGTCCGCCGTACGCTCGCTGCATGAGC
>VAUM01000480.1 GCA_005774595.1 Actinomycetota bacterium | reverse complement strand
TGCCTGACGCATCCCTTGTGAAGGTCCGTCGCGCGCTCGTCTCAGTCACCGACAAGACAGGCGTCGTCGAGTTCTGCCGTGCGCTGTCCGACGAGTTCGGAGTCGAGATCGTGTCCACCGGCGGCACCGCCAAGGTGCTCGCCGAGGCGGGCGTTGCCGTGCGCCCCATCGACGACCTCACGGGCTTCCCGGAGATGATGGACGGGCGCGTCAAGACGCTGCACCCGCGCGTGCACGGCGGTCTGCTCGCACGCCGCGACGTGCCGGAGCACATGGCCGCGGCCGATGAGCACGGGATCGGCATGATCGACCTCGTGTGCGTGAACCTCTACGCGTTCGAGGCCACCATCGCCAAGGAGGGCGTGACCGAGGCCGACGCGATCGAGAACATCGACATCGGCGGTCCGTCGATGCTGCGTTCCGCGGCGAAGAACTTCGCATCCGTGACGGTGGTGACCGACCCGGCATGCTACGAGTCGGTACTCTCCGAGATGCGCGCGAACGGCGGCTGCACGCTGCCCGAGACGCGCCGCGCGTTCGCGACCGAGGTCTTCCGCCTCACGAGCGCATACGACACCGCGATCTGGATGTACCTGTCCGACTACAAGGACACGCCGTTCCCTCACGAGGCGCGCCTCCGGCTGTTCAAGGCCCAGGACTGCCGCTACGGCGAGAATCCGCACCAGGCTGCGGCGTTCTACCGCTTCGCGGACGCGAAGCCCGGAACGCTCGCGATGGCGGAGCAGCTCGGCGGCAAGGAGCTGTCGTACAACAACTTCCTCGACACCGACGCGTGCTGGGCCGCCGTGCGCGAGTTCACCGAGCCGGCCTGCGTCATCGTCAAGCACACGAACCCGTGCGGCACCGCCATCGCCGACGACATCGTCGAGGCGTACACGAAGGCGCACGCGTGCGACCCGGTCTCGGCCTTCGGCGGCGTCATGGCGTTCAACCGCACGGTGACCGCGGGCATCCCTGAGGCCATCTTCGAGCGCGGGCAGTTCGTCGAGGTGATCATCGCGCCGGACTACGATGACGACGCGCTCGAGCTGCTGCGCACCAAGGAGAACATGCGCGTCCTGCGCACCGGCGAGGTCCGCGCGCCGGGCGGACACTACGAGACGCGCGCGGTCGAAGGC
>VAUM01000479.1 GCA_005774595.1 Actinomycetota bacterium | reverse complement strand
GGCCACCGGCGGCGGCGCGGACCGCCTCGAGCGCGAGGACCTCGAGTTCCACCGCCGCGTGCGCGCCGGTTTCCTCACCATCGCGGCCATGGAGCCGGGGCGCGTGCGTGTGGTCGACGCCTCCGGGACCGTCGACGAGGTCGCCGCGCGCGTGGCGGCCGCCCTCGACGCAGCCGACGGGGCGGCGGGCTGACCGGTGGCCCGCGGCACCGTCTGGGACGACCTCGTCGGCCGCCGTCAGGTGACCGACCGCCTCGCGGAGGCGGTGCGCGCAGGCACCACCTCGCACGCCTACCTGTTCGTCGGCCCGCCCGGCGCGGGCAAGAAGACGGCGGCGAAGGCGCTCGCGTGCGCGCTGCTCTGCGACGACGGCGGTTGCGGCACCTGTGCGGCGTGCTACCGCGTCAAGCGCGGCTTCCACCCCGACGTGCACGCGTACCGGCCCGAGGGCGCCGCGGGCTACCTGGTCTCGCAGGTGCGCGAGATCGCCCACGACGTGTCGCTCCGGCCCGTCGAGGGGGCGCGCAAGGTCTACATCATCGACGCCGCGGACGCGTTCAACGACGCCGCAGCCAACGCCTTCCTCAAGACGCTCGAGGAGCCGCCGCCGGGTACCACGATCGTGTTGCTCGCGCACGCATACGACGCGGTCATGCCCACGCTGGTCTCGCGCTGCCAGGTCGTGAGGTTCGGGCGCATCGCGCCGTCGGTCGCCGCCGCTCTCCTGCAGCAGCGCTCCGGAGCCACCGAGGACGACGCGCTCGCGGCGCTCGCCGCGGCGGGCGGCGTGGTGTCGCGGGCCGCCGACTTCGTCCGCTCACCGGCGAGGCGGGAGGCGCGCGACCTGGTCGTGCGGACGCTCAAGGACCTGCGCGACATGGACGGCGCCGACGTGCTCGCCGCGGCGCGCGCGATGCTCGCCGCCGTCAAGGCGCCCCTCGAGGATCTGAAGGAGGCGCATGCCTCGGAGATCGAGGAGCACCGCGAGTTCGTCGGCGGATCGGCGAAGCGCATCGAGGAGCGTCACAAGCGTGAGCTCACCGCCCGCGAGCGGGAGGGCGTGGGCGAGGTGCTCAGTGTCACCGAGAGCTGGCTGCGCGACGTGCTCGCGCTGCGCGAGGGCGCATCCGAGCTCGTGGTGAAC
>VAUM01000478.1 GCA_005774595.1 Actinomycetota bacterium | reverse complement strand
GGCTACGCCGGCCACGATCCGGCGGAGGCGGTCGAGGCGCTGATGGCGGCGCGCGACGCCGCCCGCACCGAGCGCAACTGGGCCGCCGCGGACGCTGTGCGCGACGGCATGGCCGGCCTCGGCCTCGTGGTCGAGGACACGCCTGCCGGGCAGCGGGTGACCTACCGCCCGGAACCGGTCCGGTGAGCGACCTCGTCGAGGGGCGCAACGCCGTCGCCGAGGCGCTGTCCGCCGGACTGCCCATCGAGCGCGTGCTGATCGCCGAGGGTGTGAAGCCCGACGCCGCCGTCGAGCGCGTCCGCTCGCTGGCCGCCGAGCACGGGGTGCCGGTGGAGCAGTGCCCGCGCCGCAAGCTGGACGCGATGAGCGATCGCGGGGCGCACCAGGGCGTCGCGGCGCTCGCGAGGCCGTTCGCGTACGCGGACCTCGATTCCGTCCTGCGCCTGACGACGGGGCAGCCCCGCAGCCTCATCATCGCGCTCGATCACGTGACCGACCCCGGCAACCTTGGCGCGGTCGCGCGTTCCGCCGAGGCGGTCGGCGCGGCGGCGCTCGTGATAGAGGAGCGCCGCTCGGCGCAGGTCACGGCCGCGGCGTTCAAGGCGTCGGCGGGCGCTGTGGCGCACCTGCCGGTCGCGAGGGTCTCCAACCTCTCGCGGGCGCTCGCGCGGGCGAAGGACGCGGGATACTGGGTGGCCGGCGCGAGCGAGCATGCCGAGCAGGACGCGTGGGCGTCTCCGCTCGAGGGCCGGATCGTGCTCGTGATGGGCGCCGAGGGCGAGGGCCTGTCGCGTCTGGTGCGCGAGAACTGCGACTTTCTCGTGCGGCTCCCGGTCGAAGGGCACGTCGGCTCGCTGAACGTCGCGCAGGCCGCCACCGTGCTGATGTACGAGTGGGTGCGCAGGGGCCTCACGCCGTGACGCGCCGGCCGGTGCTGGTCGTCGACGGGTACAACGTCGTCCACGCCGCCGAGCCGTACTCCTCGCTCGCGGCCCGTGACCTCGACGCTGCCCGTACCGCGCTCGTCGGCGACGTCGCCTCGTACGCGCAGGGGATGTGGCGGGGCGACGGCTGGCTCTTTTATACACCTTACGCCCCGCGACCCGAGGGTGGAGCAGGGCGCGAGGCGGGCTGGGCGCCGGCAAAA
>VAUM01000477.1 GCA_005774595.1 Actinomycetota bacterium | reverse complement strand
GGACGTCACACGCCGCAGCCGCACCGCGGGCAGGACGTGCAGGTTGATCTCACGGTGAGCTTCGAGCAGGCGTTCTCAGGAACGACCGCGAAAGTCGAGCTCGACCGCCCTGAGACATGCGCGATCTGCAGCGGCTCGGGTGCTAGGCCGGGGACGTCGCGCACGACGTGCCGGGTCTGTGGCGGCTCGGGCCAGACGAGTGACGGGCAGGGGATGTTCGCGTTCTCGCGTCCGTGCACGGCGTGCGCTGGGGCGGGGAGCGTCATCGAGAACCCGTGCGCGGCGTGTCGCGGTGCCGGGTCGGTGGTTCGCCGCAAGCCCATTACCGTGAACGTGCCCGCAGGGGCGACCGACGGCGGCAAGCTCAGGTTCAAGGGCAAGGGCCAGCCGGGTGCCAGCGGGGGCCCGTCAGGCGACCTGTACGTGGTCACGCGTATCGCCCCGCATGCGTTCTACCGCCGAGAAGGCGCTGACGTGACGTTCGACCTGCCGATTACGTTCGCCGAGGCGGCGCTGGGGGCAGAGGTCACCGTGCCGGCCCCCGACGGAACGAAGGTGAAGCTCAAGATCCCGAGCGGCACCGCGAGCGGCAAGGTCATGCGCGTGCGCGGCAAAGGTGCCCCCAAGCTCAAGGGCGGGGGTGCCGGAGACCTCAAGGTGCGCGCCAGAATCGTGGTCCCGGAGTCACTCACGGACGCACAGCGTGAGGCGCTCGAGGCCTTCTCGGCGGAATCGGACCAAGACGTGAGAGCACATATCCGCTAGCGGGTGCTTGCGAGGCGAAGGAAGGCTTACGCGATGAAGCGCACGGGCAGAGACAGACCGCTCTACATGATCAGCGTGGCCGCCGAACTCACGGGCGTACACCCGCAGACGCTACGCATCTACGAGCGCAAGGAGCTCGTCTCCCCGCAGCGTTCCGGCGGCAACACTCGGCTCTACTCGGACGCCGACATCGAGAGGCTGCGCTTCATCCAGCACCTGACGCAGGAGGAGGGCGTGAACCTCGCCGGTGTGATGCGGATCCTCGAGCTCCAGCGCGAGCTCGAGCGCACGCATGCCGAGCTCGACGCAACCCGGGACCGACTGGCAGCGATGGAGAGGGCGGCGCATCTCCATGCCCGGACGGCGCACGTCCGCACCGCAC
>VAUM01000476.1 GCA_005774595.1 Actinomycetota bacterium | reverse complement strand
TCCCAGGTCACTCCTTCGTCATCCGAGGTGAAGCGGCCGATCGTCCCGCCGCGGCCACGGCAGTCGCCCGGCGCCCCGCCCGCCGCGTCGCTCTCCCCGTACACGAGGAACGCCTCGAGCGAGCCGTCCTCGCACACGCGCAGCGCGCCTGAGTCGAAGAAGTGGTCGGCGGAGGTGATCTCCGATGAGCGCCACGCGGCGCCGTCCCATCGCAGCAGCCGCCACGAGAACGCTCGTGGGCCCGCGCCGAAGCCGGTGAGCGCGAGCACGAGCGGCCTGCCGGCGGCGTCGGTCTTCACGGACACCTCGTTGGCCCAGTCGGAGCCGGTGTCGAGGATGCGGCAGTGCGCGTCCGCCTCGGCGCGGTCCACCGGGAGCGTCAGCGGCGTGCCGTCGGCCGCGGCCCAGGAGCCGTCCGGCGCGCGGCGCATGTGGTAGACGTCGTGCCTCGCAAACCCCCACTGCTCGTACTCCGCGACGCTGACCCGCACGAACGCCGCGTGCACCGTGCCGTCGGGCGCGTTCCGGAAATCCGCGTACCAGCGGTTCTCCTGGTCCGCCTTCAGGACGGCGCGCGGCGCCGAGAACGTCGTGCACTCTCCCGATGCGTTCCGCTCGAACCAGTCGTAGCCGCGTCCTCGGTGATACAGCAGCACCTCTCCGCCGCCCATCTCGAGCGGCTGGGGATAGGTGGCGGCGGTGTCGACGACCGACAGCGAAGACCACGAGTCCAGCCGGGCGGTGCCGGGGGCGACGGAGTGCCCGAGCGGCCCGTTGTGCGCGCCGTGGAGCGCATGCAGGCGCCCGAGCGAGTCGCGGAACAACGCCGGGGCGCCGTGCGCGTCGAGGCTGAGCAGGTTCGTTCCGACGCGGTACGGGCCGTCCCACGCATCGTTCGCCGCATCGTACGAGCAGACGTACGGGTCGAACCCGACGCCCTGATAGGCGATGACGGTGGTCCCATCGACGTCGATCGCCGTCGGGTGCAGCGCCATCTCCGAGAGGATGGCCTCCTGCGCCGCGTGTCCGTCGAAGAAGCCGACGACCGCGGCGGACGCCGGCGCCGCCGCGGTGGCGGTCAGCAGGCAGGTGAGCGCGGCGGTCAGGATGCGGCGGGGCATGTGCGACAGCATACACGGGGCACGGCGAGGGC
>VAUM01000475.1 GCA_005774595.1 Actinomycetota bacterium | reverse complement strand
CCAGGTGCTCGGCGCGGTGGCGCGCGCGCTGCGCGGCGAGGCGTCCGGCGCGACCGACGCGGTGATCGTCGCGGTCAGGCTGCCGCGGGTCCTCCTCGCCGCGGTCGTGGGCGCGTGCCTCGCAGCGGCGGGCCTGTTGTACCAAGCGCTCTTCCGCAACCCGCTCGCCGACCCGTACATCCTCGGCGTCTCGTCCGGCGCGGGCCTCGGCGTGACCGTCGTGCTCGTGCTGACGGCGGGTGCGACGGGCATGCGCGTCGGCGCCGTGCCGCTCGGTGCGTTCGCGGGCGCGGCGGCCACGATCGTGCTGGTGAGCCGGCTGGCGACGCGGCGGGGGCGTGTCGAGCCGACCTCGCTGCTGCTCGCGGGCGTGGCGGTCTCGTACACGCTGGCCGCGCTGACCTCGTTCCTGATGGTCGTCGCACGCGAGTCGATGGCCTCGGTGGTCTTCTGGATGATGGGCGGCCTCGAAGGCGCCACTTGGGGCTACGTGGCCTGGGTGGTGGGCATGCTCGCCGTCGGCGGCACGGTCGCGCTGCTCGCCGCACGGCGGCTGAACCTCGTGCTGCTCGGCGAGGAGCGCGCTGGCCAGCTCGGCCTGCCGGTGGAGCGGTTCAAGGCGCTCGTGCTCGCGGTCGCGTCGCTGCTGACGGCCGCGGCGGTGTCGGTCTCGGGGCTGATCGGCTTCGTCGGCCTGATGACGCCGCACGGCGTGCGGCTCGTACTCGGGCCGGACCACCGTCGCCTGCTCCCGGCGTCGATGCTCGCAGGCGCGGTCGCGATGGTGCTCGCGGACCTCGCCTCGCGCACGGTGCTCGCGCCCACCGAGCTGCCGGTCGGGATCGTCACCGCGCTGCTCGGCGGCCCGTTCTTCGTGTGGCTGCTCGTCCGAGGGGGGCGTGGACGGTGAACGCGCCGCTGTTGCGCTTCGCGGACGCGTCGGTCGGATACGGCGACGGCGCGGTGGTGACCGGCGTCGGACTCGAGGTGCGCCCCGGCCGGTTCGTCGGGCTCGTGGGTCCCAACGGCGCCGGCAAGTCGACGCTGCTGCGGGCGGTGACCGGCGCCGCGCGCCTCACCGTCGGCACGCTCGAGGTCGCCGGCCGCCCCGCGCACGCGCTCACGCCGCGCGAGCGCGCGCGGCTCATCGCGGTGGTGCCG
>VAUM01000474.1 GCA_005774595.1 Actinomycetota bacterium | reverse complement strand
GTGTAGCGCGCGGCAGCGCACACGCACGCGCTGACATGAGGGCGGGTCCGGGAAGGCGGGCCCGCCCTTTTCGCATGCACGCCGCGCCGCCCGCCGGCGCGGTCGCTTCCGCTAGA
This sequence comes from Actinomycetota bacterium, assembly GCA_005774595.1. Classification (NCBI taxonomy): domain Bacteria; kingdom Bacillati; phylum Actinomycetota; species Actinomycetota bacterium. The sequence goes on along the minus strand of VAUM01000474.1, from coordinate 1,046 downwards.
ATCCGAGACTGTCCGCGCACCGCACACGCACGAACCGGAGGTCCCGCACGTGACCGCGCCCTACGATCCGCACGCGATAGAGCCGAAGTGGCAGGATGCGTGGAAGGCCGAGGGCCTGCACGCGGTCACGGAGGACTCCTCGAAGCCCAAGTACTACGTGCTCGAGATGTTCCCGTACCCCTCGGGCGACATCCACATGGGCCACGTGCGCAACTACACCATCGGCGACGTCATCGCGCGGTACTTCACGATGCGCGGCCACTCGGTGCTGCACCCGATGGGGTGGGACGCCTTCGGTCTGCCCGCCGAGAACGCCGCGATCAAGTCGCAGACGCACCCGGCGACCTGGACCTACGGCAACATCGCCACCCAGCAGGCGAGCTTCGAGCGCATGGGCTTCAGCTACGACTGGGACCGCAAGGTCGTGACCTGCGACGAGGACTACTACCGCTGGGGCCAGTGGACGTTCCTGAAGTTCTGGGAGCGCGGTCTGGTGGACCGCCGGCAGTCGCCGGTGAACTGGTGCCCGTCGTGCGCGACCGTGCTCGCCAACGAGCAGGTCGTCGGTGACGGCGTGTGCTGGCGCTGCAAGTCGGTCGTGGAGAAGCGCGACCTCGAGCAGTGGTACCTCAAGATCACCGACTACGCCCAGGAGTTGCTCGACGACCTCGACACGCTGACCGGCTGGCCCGAGCGCGTGCGCACGATGCAGGCCAACTGGATCGGCCGCTCGGAAGGCGCCGAGGTCGACTTCACGCTGTGTGACGAGGCAGGCGAGCCTACCGGCGAGACGATCACGGTCTTCACGACGCGCCCGGACACGCTGTTCGGCTGCACGTTCTTCCTGCTCGCGCCGGAGCACCCGCTCGTGCGCACGCTCGTCGATGGGACGGAGTGCGAGGCCGAGGTCATGGCGGTGGTTGACGCCGCCGCGAAGGAGACCGCGGTCGAGCGCGCGAGCGGCGAGCGCGAGTGGCATGGCGCGCCGACCGGGCGGTTCGTGGTCAACCCGGTCAACGGCGAGCATGTGCCTGTCTGGGTCTGCG
>VAUM01000473.1 GCA_005774595.1 Actinomycetota bacterium | reverse complement strand
CCCTGGGGCTCCGCTCCATCCGCAAGGTGGAGAACATCGTGCGGGAGGAGATGAACCGGGCCGGCGCCATCGAGTTGCTGATGCCGGGGGTTATCCCTGCCGAGCTCTGGCAGGAGTCGGGCCGCTGGGACCAGTACGGCAAGGAACTGCTCCGCATCCGTGACCGCAAGGACTCAGAATTCTGCCTCGGACCAACTCACGAGGAGGTCATCACCGACCTGGTTCGGCGCGAGATCAGGAGCTACCGCCAGATGCCGGTCAACCTCTACCAGATCCAGAGCAAGTTCCGCGACGAGATTCGCCCCCGCTTCGGCCTGATGCGCGGCCGCGAGTTCATCATGAAGGACGCCTACTCGTTCGACGTGGACGGCGACGCGGCCGACCTCTCCTACGAGAAGATGTACCAGGCCTACCGCCGCATCTTCGAGCGCTGCGGCCTCAAGTTCCGGGCGGTCGAGGCCGACACCGGCGCCATCGGCGGCTCCTCGTCCCACGAGTTCATGGTGCTGGCCGATTCGGGCGAGGACGCCATCGCCTCCTGCAACAGCTGCGAGTACGCGGCCAACGTGGAGAAGGCCGAGGCTCGGCCGGTCGAGGCGGCGGAGCACGCCGACCCGCGCCCGCTGGAAAAGGTGGCGACCCCGGAAAAGCGGACCATCGACGAGGTGTCGGAGTTCCTGGGGGTGCATGAAGCGTCCATGATCAAGACCCTGGTGCTGCTGGCCGACAACGAGCCGGTCATCGCCCTGGTGCGGGGCGACCACGAGCTGAACGAGATCAAGCTGAAGCACGTGCTCGACTGCGACGAGCTGGAGATGGCGGGCGACGAGGTGGTGACGAAGGTCACCGGCGCGCCGCTGGGCTTCGCAGGTCCGGTGGGCCTGAAGGCGAAGATCGTGGCCGACCTGGCGGTCAAGGGGATCAAAAACGGGGTCACCGGCGCCAACGAGAAGGATCTGCACCTGAAGAACGTGAACCTGGGGCGCGACTTCCAGGTCACCACCTTCGCCGACATCCGCAACGTGGTGCACGGCGACGCCTGCCCCCGCTGCGAGGCGGGCGTGCTGGAGATGTGGCGCGGCATCGAGGTGGGGCACGTCTTCAAGCTGGGGACCAAGTACTCCAAGGCACTCAAGGCCACTTTCCTCGACGCCGACGGCAAGGAGC
>VAUM01000472.1 GCA_005774595.1 Actinomycetota bacterium | reverse complement strand
CGGGCGGACCTCGCCGGTCAGGCCCAGCTCGCCGAACGCCGCGAAGTCCGGCGGTAGCGGCGCGTCCTTGAGCGATGAGGCCAGCGCGAGCGCGAGCGGCAGATCCACCGCGGGTTCACCGACACGTACGCCTCCGGCGACGGTGGCGTACACATCCTGCGAACCGAACGACAGCCCCGCGCGGCGCTCGAGCACGGCGAGGACCTGGAGCAGGCGGCCGGTGTCGATGCCGGTGGCCAGGCGGCGCGGCTGGGGCAGGAAGCTCGGCGAGACGAGCGCCTGCACCTCGACGAGCAAGGGCCGCGCGCCCTCGACAAGCGGCATGATGACCGAGCCGGGCGCGGAGCCGGCGCGCTCGGCGAGCAGGGCCGCCGATGGCTGCTCGACGGGGGCGAGACCCGCCTCGCGCATCTCGAACACGCCGATCTCCGAGGAGGAGCCGAACCTGTTCTTGACCGCGCGCACGATGCGGAACGCGTGGTCGCGGTCGCCCTCGAAGTACAGCACCGTGTCGACCATGTGCTCGAGCACGCGCGGGCCGGCGATGGCGCCCTCCTTGGTGACGTGCCCGACGAGCACGGTGGTGATACCGAGGTCCTTGGCCACGCGCATGAGGCGCGTCGTGCACGCGCGCACCTGGCCGACGCTCCCCGGTGCGCCCGTGAGATCGGGGTCGTACGCGGTCTGGATGGAGTCGACGACGAGCAGGCCGGGCCGCTCGGCCTCGGCGGTCGCTTCGACGGCACGGACGTCGACCTCGGGCAGCAGGCGGACGGGCGCGTCCGCAGCGCCGAGACGTTCCGCGCGCATGCGCACCTGGGCGGGCGACTCCTCGCCGCACACGTAGAGAACGTCCGTGCCGGAGCGCGCGAGCGACACGGCCGCCTGGAGCAGGAGCGTGGACTTGCCGATGCCGGGTTCACCGCCGAGGAGCACGATCGAGCCGCGGACGAGCCCGCCGCCGAGCGGCCGGTCGAACTCAGCGATGCCCGTGGAGACGCGGTCGCCCTCGGTGGCGCGGATGTCGGACAGCGCGACGGGCGCCGAGGCGGGAACGGCGTGCGAGCCGCCGGCGGCCGCGGGGGCCTCGAGCTCCTCGACGAGCGTCAGCGACTCACCGCACCCCGGGCAGCGGCCCTGCCACTTGGGCGCGGTCGCGCCGCACTGCTG
>VAUM01000471.1 GCA_005774595.1 Actinomycetota bacterium | reverse complement strand
GAGCTCGTGCGCGGCCTCCTGCCTCTTCGCGGTCGCCGAGCAGATCGTGTTGATCACCCGGAGGTCGGTGCAGCGCGGCAGCAGCGCCTCGACGATCTCGGCGAGCCGCTCGGCCGACTGCGTGGTCTGGACGACCACGCCCACGCGGCGCGTGCCGAGCGTGGCAGGCAGGTCGGCCACGTCCTCGACCACGAGCGCCGCGCCCCCGGCGTGCGCGACGATGCCCTCGACCTCGGGATGGTCCGGCTCGCCGACGATCACGAGCGTGTACCCCTCGGCCACCAGGACCTCGGCGGCCTCGTGCGCCTTGCGGACGAACGGGCACGTGGCATCGACCACGTCGAGCCCCTTCTCGCCCGCCGCGGCGATGATCGCAGGCGACACCCCGTGGCTGCGGATCACGAGCGTGCCCTCGGACGCGTCCTCGAGCGAGGCTGCGACCTCGACGCCCTTGTCGCGCAGCGCCTGCACCGCCTGCGGATTGTGGATGAGCGGCCCGAGCGTGCGAACGGGCGCGCCGGACTCGGCGGCCTCCTCGGCCAGCTTCAGAGCGCGTTCCACTCCGTAGCAGATGCCCGCGTGCCGGGCGACCTCAACGCGCATCGTCGATCTCCTTCGCGGCCACGAGTTCCTCGCCGATCCGGCGCATCACCTCGGCCGTCATCGCCGCGACCTGCTCCTTGCGCGTGCCTTCCGCGAACTGCGACGGATACACCGGCGTGCCGTACTTGAACGTGAGCCGACCCGGCCTCGGCAACTTGCGGCCCTTCGGCCACGCACGGTCCGTGCCCACGAACGCGACCGGCACGATCGGGACACCGGCCTTGAGCGCGATGAACGCCGCGCCGCCGTGTACTTCGGACTCGACGCCCTCGACCCTGCGCGTGCCCTCGGGAAAGATGCCGACGAGGTCGCCGGCCTCCAGGTAGCGCACAGCGGTGGTGATGGCGGTGCGGTCGGGCGCCCCGCGCTCGACCGGGAACGACCAGAGCCGGGGCAGCGCCCAGCCCATGACGCCGGTGAACAGCTCGCGCTTGGCCATGAAGTGGCATGGCCGGGGCGTGACGCACCACAGCATCGCCGGGTCGAGGTAGGACTCATGGTTGCCGGCGAGCACGGCGCCGGTGGCGGTGGGGACGTTCTCGACCCCCGGCGTGATGGTGCGGTACACGCCGC
>VAUM01000470.1 GCA_005774595.1 Actinomycetota bacterium | reverse complement strand
CGGCCGCCTCGACCGCCGCACGGTCGGAGCCTGGCACGAACCGCGCCTCGATGACGCTGACCCTGCCCGCGACGCCCACCATCGCCTGTGCGTCGGCGAGCGTCACGTAGATCTCCGGGCTACCGACGGTCGAACCGGCGGCGAGCAGGCCGCCGACCGTCAGTCGCCTGAGCCCGCTGACCGCGGGCACCTCGATCGACCCGCCGATGCCCACCCCGAACTGCTCGGCGGTGTCGGCGCCGAGAACGACCTTGCCCGTGTCGCCGCTGTTGAGGAGGCGGCCGGAGTCCAGCGCGAAGTCGTGGACCTTCACGGCGGTCCTCGGCTCGACGCCGACGAGGTTGATGTTGGTGACCGGGCTGCCGCTCTGCATCGACACCGCGCGCCGCAGCGACGGGCTGACCGCCGCGATGCCATCGACGCGGGCTAGACGATGCGTGATGTCGGGCTCGAACGTCCCGCCGCTGGCGCTCGTCACCGAGAGGTCGACCTGGCCGGCGGACGCGAGCATCGCGCGCTCGAACGTCTCGGTGATGCCGGGCAGCATGCCGTTCAAGCCGAAGATGAGCGCGACGCCGAACACAATCGCCATCGTGGTCAGCGCCGTGCGACCCGGCCGGCCGATGAGGTAGCGCCACGCGAGTTTCGACGACACGCTCACAGCAGGCCGGCCTGCTCCATCGCAGCGCGGACCTTCTCGGCACCGCCGCCGTCCAGCCGCACGTCGTCGACGATACGGCCGTCACGCATGAACACGATGCGCTTGGCGTGGGCGGCCAAGCGCGGGTCGTGCGTCACCATGATCACCGCGCGGCCCCACTCCTCGGCGACCTGGGCGAGCAGGTCGGCGATGCCGTCGGCGCTCTTGGTGTCGAGGTTGCCGGTCGGCTCGTCGCACAGCATGAGCGCCGGGTCCGCGACGAGCGCGCGCGCCACCGCGACCCGCTGCTGCTGACCACCGGACAGCTGGTCGGGGCGGCTCGCGAGCCGCTCCTCGAGTCCGACGCGCTCGAGCCAGTCGGCCGCCTTGCGGGTCGCCTCGGCGACCGCACGTCCGTCGAGCGTCAGCGGCAGGCCGGCGTTCTCGGCGGCGTTGAGCACCGGGATCAGGTTGAAGAACTGGAACACGAAGCCGATGCGGCGGCGGCGCAGTTCGGTGAGGTCGTCGTCAGACATCGTCGAGATG
>VAUM01000469.1 GCA_005774595.1 Actinomycetota bacterium | reverse complement strand
CGGTCGACTAGCGGACCCGGCGGGTCACCCGCTCGAACCGCTGCCCCTGCAGACCGAGGATCGTCGCGCCCTGCGCCGACAACGGCGCGACCCGTTCGCCGCCGTCCGTGGACTGGGCTCCGACCCCGGACGCGGCGACCCCTGTCGCCGCACGCGCATCCGTCAACACCCGTGCGCCCACGACTCCGGCGCCGCCGAAGGCCTGGACCTGGTACAGCCAGTCAGCGTTGTCAGCGATCAGGGCCTCCTCGCGCGGCGTCAGACCGTCGCGCGGCGTGAGCAGGAGTGGCCCGCTTCGGGCGCCACACAGCGCGCCGCCCGCCAAACCGTCGGGGAACGACGCGCCGCTCGCGATGCCGACGAAGTCGAAGTGGCCACCGTACGCATCCGCGAGCGCCGCGGAGGTGTCGTAGCGATCGGTGCCGGCGAGGCGCGCGTAGTACACCTGCCCCGAGACGGACGCGTCCGCGAGCTGCTGGATGACGTCGTCCGAGACGGCCGCGGTGCCGCCGATGATGTAGTAGGTGTTCAGCGAGTACTGCCGCGTCAGCGTGCGCACGGAGTAGGGGCAGAAGCTCGCCTTCGTGAGCAGGATCGGGCGGCGCTCGCACGCCGCGTACGACGCGGCAGAGAGCGCGTCGGGGAAGCGGTCTCCGTTCACGAGGAACGGCTCCGCGGGCAGGCCGGAGCCCTCGCGCGCCTTGAGCGCCGCGTACACCGCGCAGGACGTCGCGTAGCGATCGCCCCCGCTGATCCGCTCGACGGTCAGCCCGTGCGCTTGCAGCGCGGCCACGGGTGCCGCACCCACTGCCGCCGCCCCGCCGACGACAATGACCTTTGTCGCGCCGAGCCGATCGATCTCGGCGAGTAGTCCGGCCGGCAGCGCATCTCGAGGCGTGAGCAGGAGCGGCGCGTCGTACGATCCCGCGAGGGGCGCGGCCGACAGCGCGTCGGGGAAGGCCCATCCGGCGCACAGGACGACGGTCGACGCCGTGCGGTGATTGCGGCGGGATATCTGGATCGCGGTCGAGTAGCGGTCGCTCCCGGCGACCCGCGTGACAAGGTCGGATCGCCATTGAGCCTCGGTCGGCATCGACGCGTCGGCTGACACCGTGGCGCCCGAGGACACCGTGATGGAGTCGCCGTGCCGGGGCACACCTGAGCCACTTCCATAACCTGCGTTCTTGAAC
>VAUM01000468.1 GCA_005774595.1 Actinomycetota bacterium | reverse complement strand
AGGCGGAGCTGCTCGCGGCGGTCAATGCGCTCGGCATCGGCCCCGCGGGCATGGGCGGGCGTACGACCGCGCTCGCGGTGCACGTCGAGACCGCGCCGTGCCACATCGCGGCGCTGCCCGTCGCCGTCGCGCTCGGCTGCTGCGCGATGCGGTCGGCCGTCGTGGATGTGGCATAGCCGACATGGCGGACGCGGTCGCCGCGAGCACGGAGGGCACGGCCGAGGCCGAGAGCTCGCGCGCGTTCCGGACGCTGGTGCGCGACCGGCGGTTCCGGCTGCTGTGGATGTCGCAGTTCGTCTCGGGCGTGGGCGACTGGCTCGTCGTCGGCTTCCTGATCCCGCTGGTCACGAACCTGTCCGGCGGGTCGGCGTTCGCCGTCGCGGGCATCTGGATCGCCAAGATCGTGCCGTCGCTGCTGTTCACCGGGGTGGTCGGGGCGCTCGTCGACCGGTTCGACCGCCGGCGGCTCATGATCGCGTGCGACCTGGTGCGCGCGTGCCTCGCGCTGCTGCTGTTCACGAACAACCTCGCGATCATCTACCTCGTGGTCATGCTGATGGAGACCGCGTCGCTGTTCTTCAACCCCGCGCGCAACGCCTACATCCCGTCGCTGATCGAGCCGGAGCTGGTCGCGCCCGCGAACGGGCTCGCGTACACGACCCAGCAGGCGAGCCTGCTCATCGGCCTGACCGCGTCGGGCGCCATCCTCGCGGGCTTCGAGGCGATCGTGCGATGGATCCTCAACTCCGGCTTCCCGTTCGTGGCGCAGCTCGTCGGGCCGATCGCGCCGGAACTGCTCGGCCCGCGTGCCGGCATCATCCTCGACGCGCTGACCTTCCTGTTCTCGGCGGCGTGCATCTTCCTCATCCTCCAGGACTGCGCGCCCGGGCGTCAGGGCAAGCTGTCGCTGAAGATGATCGGCCTGGACGTCATCGAGTCGTTTCGGTTCCTGCGCAGCCACCGCGAGTTGCGGGGCTTCATCACCGCCGTGAGCCTCGCGATCCTCGGCGGCGGCTCGATCGTGGCGCTCGGGCCGGTGTACGTCGCTCAGAACCTCACCGGCGAGATCCCGTTCATCAACAGGCTGCCGGCGCTCGAGAGGCTCTTCGCGACCCCGGTCGTGTTCATGCTGGTGTTCGCTGCGGCGGGCATGGTCGCGGGGGGTCTGCTCGTCACGCGGTTCGAGCGCCGCATCCGCC
>VAUM01000467.1 GCA_005774595.1 Actinomycetota bacterium | reverse complement strand
GTCGAGGTTCCCGAGTCCGATGAGCCGGCTCTGCGCCGTGAGGAACTCGGCCGCGGTCGCAGCCCGGTAGCCGTACCACGTGCCGCCGACGAGGGCCGTCGCCGCGAGCGCGCCGAGCGTGGCGGGCTCGGCGAGCCACCTGAGCCCGCGGGTGCGCCAGACCTGCCACAACGCGAGCGCGGGCAGCGCGATGAGCGCGCTGAGCTTCGTCAGCGCCGCGGCGCCCATGAGCGCGCCGGCGAGCGCGCCGAGCAGCGCGGCGGAGCGCCGGCCGGTCCGCTCGGCGGCGATCACGTAGACCGTCACGGCGGCCAGCTGGAGCGCGAGCACGGGCACATCGGTCTGCGCGTTGCGTCCGACGAGCGCGACGCCCGGCAGGAACACGAACACCGCGGCGGCCACGAGGCCCGTGCGGCGATCGTACAGCCGCGCGCAGAGCGCGAAGACGAGTGCGGCGCACAGCAGGGTGGCGAGCAGGGAGATTGCCCTGCCCGCGACGACCGGGTCCGCCCCGGCCCGTACCAGGAGTGCCTGCACCCACGGGTACAGCGGCGGGTTGTTCGACTCGAGGGGATGCAGCCAAGGGGCGAGCAGCGGCCCGTGCGCGTAGTCGCGCGCGAGCAGCCCGTAGAAGCCTTCGTTGGTGTGCTGGAAGCCGCCGATCGCGTCCCTGAGGTGGGGGAGGTAGAGCAGCGCGGCGGCGGCGATGACGGCGGCCAGCCCGATCAGCGGCAGCCGCTCGGCACGGGTCGTCTCACTCGGTGTGGGCATACCAGGGAGTATCGCACAGGCGAAAGGGCCGTCACGTCACTGCGCGCAGCCTCATGCTCAGGTGGCCGAGGACCCCGGGGTCGTCGGGCGCTTGCCCCGACGCATCCACCACGTGGAAGGTGTCGAGCGCCACTCCGTCGCGCGTGATGACGTTCGCCCAGCGGATGTCGAGGCCCTCGGCGGCGATCTCGCGGGCGACGTCGTGCAGCAGCCCTACGCGGTCGGCGGCGCGGACCGTGACCGCGGTCGCGTAGCCGCGCGAGGTGTCGAGTGTGACGCGGGCGCGCACGCGCGAGCGGGCCGGCGCGGGCGGGTAGTCCCGCGCGCGCTGCGTGAGGCGCGTCTCGAGGTCGAGCCGGTCGGACAGCGCGGCGCCGAGGTAGCGGTCGAGCGCGGCCCACGTGCCGTCGGCCACGGCGGCGTGCGTGGCGG
>VAUM01000466.1 GCA_005774595.1 Actinomycetota bacterium | reverse complement strand
TCCTCGCAGCGCTGCGTACGAACGGGCATGTCCAAGCCAAGGCCGCACGCGCTCTCGGCATCACGCCACGACAGCTCGGCTACAAGATGCGCAAGTACGACATCGAGGACTGAGCCGCGCCGATCCGGCGCCGGGTCGCCGGCTACTCGACGCCGACCAGCACCGATGTCGCCTTGAACAGCGCGATGGCCGGCGAGCCGACAGCGAGGCCCAGGTCGTCGACCGCCTCGCTCGTGAGCGTGGCGCTGATGGTCACTCCCTCCGCGATCTCGATCCTGACGAGCGCGTTGATGGGGCCGCGGGCTATCGAGACGACCGTTCCGGGGAGCTGGTTACGCGACGAGACTCTCATGTGATGGTTTCCTCTCGGTCAGTGGCAGGCGTACTCGAGACGGCGCACCCAGCAGCTCCTGGGGCACGGGCACCGCATGAAGCAGACGACTGATCTCGGGCGTGGCCGGATCGGCCAGGACGTCGGCGGGCCGCCCATACTGCACGACACCTGTGCCGGAGTAGACGACGACGGTGTCGGCGAGAGTCATCGACTCGATGAGGTCGTGAGTGACCATCACGATCGGAATCCCGCTTTGGCGCTGCACGCTCCTGAACAGCTCACCCATCTCCACGCGCAGCGGCAGGTCGAGGGCGGAGAACGGTTCGTCGAGCACAAGCAGTTCGGGATCGCGTGCCAAGGCGCGCGCCAGGGCGACACGTTGGCGCTGACCTCCGGAGAGCTGCGAGGGCCGCCGGTCGGCCAGCTCACCCACTCGCATCGTGTCGAGCAGGGCGTGCGCTTTGTTCCTGCGCTCGTGACGTGAGAGCCCGTGGAGCGCGTACTCGACGTTGCCGCGCACGGAGAGGTGCGGGAACAGCTTCGCGCCCTGCGACACGTAGCCGATCCGCCGCTGCTGGGGGGGCACCCACGTGCCTCTCTCGGTGTCACACAGCACGCGCCCGCCCAGGACGATACGTCCCTCGTCGGGCCTCATCGTTCCCGTGATCATCGACAACGTGAGCGACTTCCCGCTCCCCGAGTAGCCGAACAGCACGGTGAACCCCCCGCATGCACTCCAGGCGGTGCAGAGCTCGAAGCCCGGAACCGCTGCCTTCAATCGCACCGAAAGCTCGCTCACCAGCTCACCTTCTTCTGCAGCTGTGTCGCCGCGTACAGGAAGCCGGCCGAGATGGCCGTGAACACCCCTACGA
>VAUM01000465.1 GCA_005774595.1 Actinomycetota bacterium | reverse complement strand
CGCCGGCACGGCCGCAGGGCCGCCCATCCGTGTCGTGGTGGTGGATGACTCGGCGTTCGTGCGAACGGCGCTCACGCACACGCTCGAGCGCGAACCCGGCATCGAGGTCGTGGCCACCGCCGGCGACGCGTATGAGGCCCGCGACCGCATCGTCGAGCTCGATCCGCACGTCGTCACGCTCGACTTGCAGATGCCGAGGCTGGACGGGGTCTCGTTCCTGCGCCGGCTCATGACGCATCACCCGATGCCGGTCGTGGTCGTCTCGGCGTTCACCTCCGACGGCAGCGCGCAGGCCGTCGAGGCGCTCGAGGCGGGCGCGACCCATGCGATCGCCAAGCCCCCCGCCGACGGATCTCGCGAGGAGTTCGAGTCTCGTCTCGTCGAAGCCGTGAAGGTCGCCGCGCGAACCTCGGTCGGGGTCCGCGGCGTGCAGCGGTGGGCGGAGACGGGGCTCGCAGCGCGTCACGCTCCGGGCGCGATCGTCGCCATCGGCGCCTCGATCGGCGGTCCTCAGGCGCTCGCGGAGGTGGTTTGCGCGCTCCCGCCCTCAGCGCCGCCTGTGCTGCTCGTCCAGCACATGCCGGCGGAGTTCACCCGCGGTTTCGCGGCGCGTCTCGACACGCTCGGCGCTGTCCGGGTGCGCGAGGCCGAGGCCGGCGACATCCCGGAACCGGGCACGGTGCTCGTAGCGCCCGGGGGGACGCACATGGTGCTCCTTGAGCGCCCAAGCGGACGTGTCATCGAGCTCCGACGTGGGCCGGCGGTGTCGTCCCACCGGCCGTCGATCGACGTGCTGTTCACGTCCGTGGCACGCACCGCGGGCTCCGACGCCGTCGGCGTGATCATGACCGGCATGGGCCACGACGGCGTGGCCGGGCTCGCGGCGATGCGCAAGGCAGGTGCGGCGACGCTCGCGCAGGACGGGCCCACGAGCGTGGTCTTCGGGATGGGGAAGCTCGCGCTCGAGTCAGGCGCGGCGGCCGAGGCGCTCCCGCTGGGGCGTTTGACCTCCCGGATCCTCGAGCTCGCCGGCGCGCGCCCGTCAGGGAAGCGGGACGGACACGCGCACCTCGGCGCCCCCGCCGGGGCCTGACCGCACCTCCAGCGAGCCTCCGAGCGAGCGCACGCTCTCTTCCACACTGAAGAGTCCGAACGAACCGGACCGCGTCGAAGACGGGTTGAAGCCCGACCCGTCGTCACTCACCGTG
>VAUM01000464.1 GCA_005774595.1 Actinomycetota bacterium | reverse complement strand
CGAGCGCCCCGGCACGCAGCCGGGGCCCTCGTCGCGTGCGGCCCAGGCGCCCCGCTCGCTACATCCGCTCCCACTCGGGCCGGTCCGGAACGTCGTCGGGGGCCGGGACCTCGCGCTCGAGCATCGTGATCAGCCTCGGCAGCTCGTCGCTCACGACTGCCCAGACGATGCCCGGGTCGCTCTCGCGATAGCCGTGGACGAGCTGGTTGCGCATCTCCACGATGCCCGGCCAGTCGGTCTCCGCGAGATCGCGGCGGCACTCGTCGGAGACGCTCGATGCGGCTTCTCCGAGCAGGATGAGGCAGTGCTCGACGGCCGAGCGCAGCATGCGGTCGTTCCGGAATGCGTCGGCCTCGCTCTCGCTCACGAACACGTGGGCGCGCCGGGCCGCGAGCAGCATGTCCACGAGGTACGTCTCGTCACGCCACGAACACGACACGCGCACTCCCGAGGATCCGCCGCCGCCGCAGGTGGTTCTCGCCGCGCTCGACGCTCTCGCGCTCGACCAGGTCGACGGGCCTGCCCAGCATGCGACCGAGCTCCTGCTCCGCAGCGGCCAGCTCGCGGTAGCCGGGCCGGTGCCCGTCTTCGAATCGGGCGAGGAAGTCGACATCGCTGCCGGGCGCGAAGTCGGCGCGCAGTGCGGAGCCGAAGACGGCGAGTTCGGCGACGTGGTGCCGCCGGCAGAACTCCGTGAGTGCGCCGCGGTCGGTGCCGATGCGAGCGAGTAGTGCATCGGTCGCGTCCGGGATGGCCGGGGCTCCGTACGCGACTGCCGTCTCGGCCGCGAGCATGGCGGTGTCCGCGCTCGCGATGCCCAGCGCCCGCGCGACCGCTTCGACGCGCTCGAGCGTCGCGGTCCGGTACGCGGCGCGCTCCCACCGGGCGACCTGGGGCTGCGCGACCCCGAGCCGCTCGGCCAGTTCGCGCTGCGTGATGCCGAGCGACCTGCGCGCGGTGACGAGCGCAGCGCCGATGTCGGATGGAATGACCATGCCGGGATGATAACGCAGAGGGTATATGTGCGGCAAGCAAGGCGATAACGCAGAGCATATCATCGCAGGTGAAGCGGAACGGTCTTGCCGTAGCCGCTCTCCCTACGAGCAGCCGCCGCCCGTCATCGCGCACGGCGACGCGGCGCGGCGGGTGGGCGCGCCCACCTTGTGCACGCGCGCCTTCGGCCCCTTGTTGCCGAGGATGCACGTGGTGT
>VAUM01000463.1 GCA_005774595.1 Actinomycetota bacterium | reverse complement strand
GGCGGGACCGGCCAGGTATCGGCGGGGGTCTTCGACGGCTTCGACTACGTCGCGCTCGGGCACCTGCACCGGCCGCAGGACGTGGTCCGGGACCGCGTGCGCTACGCGGGCTCCCTGCTGAAGTACTCGTTCGAGGAAGCGGACCACGTGAAGTCGGTCACGGTGGTCGACGTCGCGGCCGACGGCTCGGTCAGCGTGGCCGAGGAGCCGATCGCCGCACGCCACGACCTGCACCGCGTCGAGGGCTCGTTCGCCGAGATCATGGCGTCGGTGCCCGATCCGGAGGTCGCGTGCGGCTACGTGGAGATCGTGCTGACGGACGACGAGCCGGTGATCGAGCCGATGCGGCGGCTGCGGGAGCTGTATCCCAACGCGCTGTCGCTGCGCAGGCCCGCCGCGGAGTACGCCGCGCTCGACGGGCCGGGTGTCACCGCGCTGAAGGAGCGGACCACGCCGGACCTGTTCGGCGAGTTCTTCGAGGAGGTGACCGGCGGGCCGATGTCGCCCGAGCAGTCCGGGGAGCTCGCTCGCGCGGTCGAGGCGGTCGAACGTGCCGGCCGGGAGGGGGACTCATGAGGCCGGTCAGGCTCGTCATGCAGGCGTTCGGGCCCTACGCGGGCACGCACACGATCGACTTCCGCGACCTCGGGGCCGAGCGCGTCTTCCTCATCCACGGCGACACCGGCGCCGGCAAGACGACCATCCTCGACGCCATCGTCTTCGCGCTCTACGGCGAGACGAGCGGCGCCGAGCGGACCGCCGCCCAGATGCGCTGCGAGTCCGCCTCACCGGACCTGCCGACCGAGGTGACGTTCGACTTCGAGGTCGGAGCGGGTGCGTACCGGGTCGTCCGCCGTCCGGCGCAGCAGCTGGCCGGGAAGCGGGGCGCGGCCGAGGTGAGCAAGCAGGCGACCGCCGCGGTCTGGGACCGGACCGGCCTCGGCGACGACGCAGGCGAGGGCCGCCCCCTCGCGACGAGGATCCGTGACACCGATGCGGCCGTGCGCGGGCTGCTCGGCTTCTCCGGTGCGCAGTTCCGGCAGGTCGTGGTGTTGCCGCAGGGCAAGTTCGTCGAGCTTCTCGCCGCCTCGTCCGAGCAGCGCGAGGAGATCCTGCGGCAGCTGTTCAAGACGGAGCCGTTCCGGCGGCTCGAGGCCGAGCTCAAGGACCGGGCGGCGAAGGTGGGCGCGGAGCGCCGGACGCTCATCGAACGCCGCGC
>VAUM01000462.1 GCA_005774595.1 Actinomycetota bacterium | reverse complement strand
CCGTGGACGACGCGTATGCGGCGACCGAGGCCACGACGCTGACGGTGGCCGCGCCCGGCGTGCTCGGCAACGACAGCGACATCGACTCGGCCGTCATCACCGCGACGCTCGTGGCCGGACCGTCCAACGGCAACCTCGTCTTCAACGTGAACGGCTCGTTCGCGTACCGGGCGAACGCGGACTGGAGCGGCACGGACTCGTTCACCTACCGCGCGAGCGACGGGACCGCGACGTCGGGCATCGCGACGGTCACGATCACGGTCGCGCCGGTCAACGATGCCCCGGTCGCCGCCGACGACTCCTACACCACCGCCGAGGACACCGCGCTGTCCGTGGCGGCGCCGGGCGTGCTTTCCAACGACACCGACGTCGAGGGCGATCCGCTGAGCGCGGTGCTCGTCGCCGACGTGGCGAACGGCACGCTGGTGCTGCTCGCCGACGGGTCGTTCCTCTACACCCCGGACGCCGACTGGAACGGCACGGACTCGTTCACCTACTACTGCAACGACGGCACCGACGACTCGAATGTCGCGACGGTCCGGATCACGGTGACGCCGGTCAACGACGCGCCGGTCGCGGTCGACGACGCGTATTCGACAGCCGAGGACACGACGCTCACGGTCGCCGCACCCGGCGTGCTCGGGAACGACAGCGACATCGACAGCGCCGTCACCACCGCGACGCTGGTGGCTGGACCGTCCAACGGGACGCTGGCGCTGTCCGCGAACGGCTCGTTCACCTACGTGCCGGATGCGGACTGGTTCGGCACCGACACGTTCACCTACCGCGCGAGTGACGGGACGGCCACGTCCGGCATCGCGACGGTCACGATCACGGTGACGCCGGTCAACGACGCCCCGGTCGCTGTGGGTGACTCCTACAGCACCGCCGAGGACACGACGCTCACCGTCGCCGCCCCGGGTGTGCTCGTGAACGACACCGACGTCGACGGCGATCCGCTCGACGCGGTGCTCGACACCGACGTGTCCAACGGCACGCTGACCCTGAACGCCGACGGCAGCTTCACCTACGTGCCGGACGCGGACTGGAACGGTACGGACTCCTTCACCTACCACGCCAACGACGGCACGGCCGACTCGAACATCGTGACCGTCGACATCACCGTGACGCCGGTCAACGACGCTCCTGTCGCGGTGGCCGACTCGTACTCGACGGCCGAGGACACGACGCTCACGGTCGCCGCTCCGGGCGTGCTCGGAAACG
>VAUM01000461.1 GCA_005774595.1 Actinomycetota bacterium | reverse complement strand
TTCTCGACGTAGCCCTGGTACGACTGCGCCTGCGACTGCTGCATGAGGATCTGCCTGATCTGGTCCGAGACCGCCTTCAGCGACTTCTGGCGCTCGGTACGGCGCTCGATCAGCTTGATGATGTGCAGGCCGTAGGTCGTCTTGACCAGGCCGGAGACCTCGCCGGGCTCGAGCTTGTCGAGCGCGGCCTGGAACTCCTGGACGTAGGGCGAGCTCGGCCAGCCGAGGTCGCCGCCCTTGGCCTGGCTGACGGTGTCCTTGCTGTACTGCTTGGCCAACTTGCCGAAGTCCTCGCCGGCCTCGATGCGGGCGAGCACCTTCTCGGCGGTCACCTTGTCCTTGGCGCCGAAGAGGATGTGCGCCGCGTGGCTCGCGGCCTCCTCGACGAAGCTCGCCTTGTTCTTGTCGTAGTACGCCTCGACCTCGGCCTCGGAGGCCTCGGCGCCCTTGGCGATCTTGTCGAGCAGGCGCTGGGTGGTCATCTGGTCGGCGACCTGCTGCTTCAGCGTCTCGAGGGTGATGCCGGACTTCTCGAGGGCGTCGGTGAACGACTTCTCGTCCGGGAACCCGCCGCGCAGCGACTGGATCTGCTTGTCGACCTCTTCGGCGGAGACCGCCACCCCCTCCTTCTCGGAGGCCTGGCGGAGCAGCTCCTGGTCGATCATCTGCGAGAGGATCTTGCGCTTGAAGTCGAGCAGGCGCGCCTCGCCGTCGGCGCCGGTAAACATGTCGGGGTAGTTCTGGCTGAAGCGCGCGACCTGGGTGTCGAGGTCGGTGCGCTTGATCGGCTCGCCGTTCACCTTGGCGACCGTGTCGCCGTTGCAGCCCGCCGCGAGCATGGCGAGCGAGACTGCCAGTACGGCGGCGACCGCCTTGATGTAGCGCTTCATGCTTCCTCCGAGGTACGTGTTCGACATGTCCCGCCTTCAGGCCCCCGGGACTCCGGCGAGTATATCACCGAGCAGTCCGCGGGCCGCTTCGAGCGGATCGTCGTCGGCGCCCAGCGGGAGCAGGACCTTGCGCTCCCTCGGCATCACCACGACGCCCCGCGTCGCGAGGGCCCCGCGCAGCTCGTCCGGGAGCTCGAGCGGCGCGATGGCGAGGCGGCGGCGGACCACCGACACGCTCGCAGCGCCCGCCTCGGCGGCCAGGGCCCGCACCTCCGCGACGTCCAGCAGTGTGCGGGCCGTACGCGGCATCGCGCCATACCTCTCCACGAGTTCTCCGCAC
>VAUM01000460.1 GCA_005774595.1 Actinomycetota bacterium | reverse complement strand
CCAGGCCCCCCCGGGGGCCCCCGACGACCTCCTCGTGATCGGCCGCGGCCCCGGCTCGACAGCAGCGCCCGCGCTCGGCTACCCGATCCCCCGGCTCGACGTGGTGGAGATCACCCCCGCGGTCGAGCGCGCGTCGAAGCTCTTCGTCGGTTCGACGCGGGCGGATGACGCCCGCTGCCGCACGGTGATCGCCGACGCCCGCCAGTACCTGACGTACACCGACATGAAGTACGACGTCATCATCTCGGAGCCGAGCCAGCCGGTCGCGCAACAGACCTCGTCGCTGTTCACCACCGACTTCCTGCGGTTCGTGCGCGCTCACCTGACCGAGCAGGGGACCTACTGCCAGTGGCTCCCGGTGGCGCTGACCACGGAACGCGACCGCCTCATGATCATCAAGAGCGTGCTCAGCGTCTTCCCGAACAGCCACGTGTGGCTGACGCGGTCGCCTAGCGGAGAAGCGATCGACATGGTCATCGTCGCGATCAACGGCGACCAGCCGGTGGACCCCGCCGGTGTCGCGAACAGGGTGTCGGACGCGACCGGCGGCGAGTTCCGGTTCGAGCTTCTCGCCGAACCCGCGACCGCGTCCGCGCTTGTCGCGGACCCGACGCTCCCGTTGAACACCGACGACCGGCCGTTCCTCGAGTTCTCGGCGCCGAGGCTGCACGTGCGCAACCTCACGGGCCCCTAGCTCCCCGAACGGTCCGGGCCCGTCCGCTCGCGCTCGCGCGCGAACTCGCGGAACGCCCTCCCCTGCGGATACTGCACGGCCCACGACGTGACGTGCGACATCGGGAAGCCCTTCGCGCCCACGCCCGCGATCCGCTTCAGGATGCGCGGCATCGTGAACAGCTCGCCACGAAGCCGCACGATGGCGTCCTCGCGCGCGAGCGGTGTCATCTCGGGGTCGTCGTGGACGTAGTTGGCGTGGTTGCCGTCATAGACGTCCCAGTCCTGGCCCTCGATGAGGTACGGCCGGTACTCCTCGTACAGTCTCGTGCCGGGGAACGGCGTGGTCATCACGGGGTGGGCCGACACGTTGAGCGCGTCGGTGAGATCGAGGATCCGGTCGAAGTCGCCCATGTGGTCGGCGCGGGAGCCGACCATCATGAACAGCATGACCTCGATGCCCGCGGCACGGATGCGCTTGATGGCGTCGATGCGGTCACGCCCCTGCTTGTTGGTGGCGTCGAGCTCCTCGAGCACGAGCGGGTTGTCGGACTCGTAGCCGACCAT
>VAUM01000459.1 GCA_005774595.1 Actinomycetota bacterium | reverse complement strand
CTCCGGAGCAACCCAGCAGGTGAAGGTGCTGCCGTCGTCCACCGAGGAGGCGGTGACGGCAGCTGCGGCAGCGGCGCTCCCGAGCGTCGTGAGCATAACGGCGTCCGGCGGCACCTCGCAGACCGCGGGCCACGGGATGCCCAAGGGCCACCCGGACGTGCCGGTCGCCGCGGACGGTTCGGGCGTCGCCATGCGCCGCGCGAAGGACGGCAAGGGCACCTACGTCATCACCAACCAGCACGTCGTGGAAGGCGCGGACAAGATCACCGTCACGACCCCCGACGGCGAACCGTACCCGGCCGAGCTCATCGGCGCCGACACGGCGAACGACATCGCGGTCGTGCTCGTCGACGTCGAGATACCGCTGCTCGCCGAGGGCGACTCGGCCGGACTGCGCGTCGGCGACCTCGTCGTCGCCATCGGCTCGCCCTTCGGCCTGTCGCACACCGTCACCGCGGGCGTCGTCTCGGCACTCGGCCGCTCCATGACCGAGATCGAGACCCCCGAGGGCTACCCGCTCGTCGACGTGATCCAGACCGATGCGGCCATCAACCCCGGCAACTCCGGCGGCGCGCTGATCGACCGGAGCGGCAAGGTCGTCGGCATCAACTCGGCGCTGGTCTCAGACACCGGCAAGGACGCCGGCATCGGGTTCGCGATCCCGATCAAGCGCGCGCTCGAGGTCGCCGACCAACTCATCACCGGTGGTGTCGTCGGGCACCCGTTCCTCGGCATCAACGGCCAGACGATCGACGAGCGGCTCGCGGCCGACAAGAAGCTCCCCGTCAGGTCGGGGGCGTACGTCGCCGAGGTCATCAAGGGCACCGGCGCGCAGAAGGCGGGCATCAAGGCCGGCGACGTCGTGGTCTCGCTCGGCGGCGCGAAGATCCGCAGCATGGAAGACCTCATCTACGAGGTGCGCAGGCACAACGTCGGCGACACCGTGACGCTCGGCATCGTCCGCGCGGGCAAGGAGATCGAGATCGCGGTCGTGATCGGCCAGCGGCCGAAGGACGTCTCGACCAGCACGCCCGCGACCGGGACGCCGGGCAGCCGCGAGGAGACCGCGCCGTAGGGCGGGCGGGCGCACCCGCACGTCACGCGAAAGGGCCCCGCTGACACGGCGGGGCCCTTCGTCACTCCGGCGGCAGGCGGGCCCTGCGCGCCGGGGGCTACTTCTTCTTGCCGGCCGAGAGGCTCTTCCAGATGAACCAAGCCGCGACGCCGCCGACGAGCACCAC
>VAUM01000458.1 GCA_005774595.1 Actinomycetota bacterium | reverse complement strand
GCGCTTCAACGGAGCGCGCCGCGCTCCGCCTTCAAGATCGATTCTACGCCGTAGGCGCGCTTCCGTTGGAAGCGCGGGTTAGGCACGAACGGCCTACTTGGCAACGGCTCGCCGCAGGTCAACCACCACCCAGCCGCCTTGTCCGTCGAGGCTCTCCAAAGTCACGTCGACGGCGAATGATTGGTCGCCATCGTGCTGCACCTGTACGACGCAACGGCTGTCACCCAGCGGGTTCCAGAACGGGGCGTCGAAGCCCCCGAGATCCGACCTTGCAGCGAGCGGAATCAAGGCGGTTAGGGATGCCACCTCGCTGCTGGTCAGCGCTCTACCGTAGGAATCGGCGAGGGCGCGCACGTCGCCTCCGGCCGCGGCTGATACGGCCGAGCATGCTGCTTCTCGAGCCGAATTCGCCCGCGCTTGGTTGGCTCTCCGGTCTTGAACGATTGAGACGCCGGCAATGGCTCCGAGGACGAGCACGGCAATCGCGATGCGCACGAGGAAGATGCGGCGCTGCATGGCCCCCCGGTTCTGTGCCTAACGTTGTTCGGCTTCAGCGGCGGCGCCCTCCGCCGTCGCTGCGTTCCATGCTACGCCAGCGGGGCGCCGTCCGTCTGGAAGCCGTTGTTAGTGAGGTCGCCTACAGGGTCGCTGGCCTGAGCTGGATGTCGTAGAAGAACCTACCTTCCGCGACGTCCGGGTCGACCCAGACGTCGATTGCGGTTCCATCTGCGCGGTGAATGCGGACCAGATAGCCGTAGATGACGGGTGGCGGGTTACCCATATCAGGGTAGGCGGCAATGACAGAAGCGTCTGCTGAGGCGATTGCCGACATGCGGATTGCCGCTTCCTGTTCAGATTCCGGCCCGAGTCGTTCCGCCGGCAAGTGCCCGAAGGCGGCGGACGGGCGCATGCGGGGCGTGATCGTGTACAGCGAGCCATCCTTCATCACGGCGAATTCGCGAATCCAAGCGCCGCCGTCAGGGGTGCGGGTCGTCCAGTCGACGAGGAACCCGCGGATCTCAGCGCGAACTGCGGGTGAGCTGGTGGTCGGCACACCCTTGAGCGTCTGCGCTACGAGCACGTCTTCGACCTGCGGCAGACGATACGTCGGCCCGAAGCGAAGCGGCACGCTCTGCGGGATTTCGCCAACGGTGAGTTCCGGCGCGGAACAGCCTGTGAGCGCGGCCGCCAGTACGGTGGCGAGGCCGAATCCAAGGATGATGCGCCGGAGCATGCTCCCCCTCAGGACG
>VAUM01000457.1 GCA_005774595.1 Actinomycetota bacterium | reverse complement strand
GCCTGCGACAGCGGGGTCGAGCATCGGCAGCGCCGGGTCGGTGGCGCGCCGCTCGAAGTAGGCGCCCAGGTCGCTTGCGCGCGTGACGCCGAACGCGCCGTCCGAGGGCACCTCGAGCCCGGAGAGGTCGAGGTCGGGGAGCACGACGAGGCCCCGGACGAGGTCCGACGCCACCGGCGCGCCCGCGGCGGCGAGAGCGGCGCGCACGGCGTCGACGCGCTCGACGTTGCGCAGGATCGGGTTCGGGTATCCGGCGGCCGCCTGACCGGAGCGCAACACGGTCCACGATGCGTTGTCCGCCGCACCGCGGACCGCGGTTCCCGCCCAGTCGCGCGACTCGACGACCAGGACGCCGCGCGCGTCGGCGACGAGCGCCTCGATGACGGCCGTCCCTGCGGGGCCTTCGATCAGCGCGTCGAACCGGCAGGTGAGCCGACGCGCGGTCGCGAGCCGTTCGATCTCGGCCGCGATGGGGGACGCCGGCACGCTCACTGTCCTCTGAGCGCGAGCCGGACGTCGTTCTCGAGCCCGTAGGTCACCGCGCTCGGGCCACCGAAGAACGTGACGGCGCCGGTCTCGGGCCCGTGCATGGCGAGCCAGCCGGTGAGCGGTGCGTCGGAGGCGGAGGGGAGCAGCACGATCGGTCCACCGGCCGTGCCCATGAACGGCCCGGCCGCGAGCGCGTCGGGGAACGAGTCGCCGCGGGCGCACCCGATGGCGTCGAACGCGAGCACACCGCCGCCTGTGGCCCAGTCCGCGACCGCGCGCGACGTCGCGTAGCGATCGGCGCCGGCCACCCGCTCCGGGCCGGGGAGGGCGGCCAGTGCCGTGTCGGAGACCGCCGCGATGCCGCCCACGACCACGGACGAGGTGATCCCAAGGTCAGTGATCGCGGCGGCGGTCGGCGCGGACAGCGCGGTCGGCGCGGTGAGGAGCACCGGCTGGCCGGCAGCGGCGGCCGCGGCGGCCGCGGACAGCGCGTCGGCGTACCCCGCTCCCGAGCACACGAACGCGCGGGAGCCCGGCACGCCGCCCGACTCCGCGGCGAGTTCGTCTGCCACGGCGGCGGCGGTCGCGTACCGGTCCGCGCCGGCGAGGCGCGCGACCGTGTCGCCGTAGCGCAGGGCGTCGAGCTGGTTGCGCACGGCCGTGGAGACGGCCGCGGTGCCGCCGACGACGTAGATGCGGTCGGGCGCGAGGCGGGCGATCTCGTCGCGCGTCGCGATCGTGAGCGACGAGGGATCGGTGAG
>VAUM01000456.1 GCA_005774595.1 Actinomycetota bacterium | reverse complement strand
GACCCCCGTTGGGGCGTGGTGGTGGCGGTGCTGCCCGTATGGCGTGACGCCGCCTGCGCGTTCGCGAACCACGTCAGTCCGCCTCGTACCGCACGACAACGCACGTGGCGTCGTCGTGGACCTTCCCGTGGTGATCGAGCAACTCCTCCGCGATCTTCTGCGCGGTGCCCTCGGCGTGCTTCTCGAGATGGATGCGGCTGGACAGCCCGTCGGTGGCGACGGCGAACAGCAGCTCCGAGGGCAGCCCGAACGTGTACGGCACGATCTTGCGGACGCGGTGGCCGACAACTCCCGGAGCGGACACGGGGTGCATCGACCTGTGCGAGACGGCCTGGAAGTGGACATTGCCGACACCGCAGCACTCCAGCCGGTGCGCGTGCCAGTCGAGCCGCACGAGCATCACGGCAGCGCCACGCGTGCGAGCGGCGGCACTACCGAGCTTGCGCATCAGCTCGTCGAGCGGGCCGTCGGGCTCGTCCCTGACCAGTCCGGTGATGGCATGCGCGGCCGAGGCCGCGCCCTCACCGTGCCCGAGTCCGTCGGCCACCGCGACGAGCACAGCGTCCGCCCGTGTCACGACGGTGAAGTCGTCGCCGGGCATCCGCTCGCCCAAGGCCGGGCGGCAGATGCTTCCGATATCGAGGGGCATCAGCGGTACTTCCTCGTGACCACCGTCGTGCCCCGGCCCGGGACGGAGTCGAGTTCGAACTCGTCCATGAGGCGCTTGGTACCGAGCAGGCCTATGCCCATCCCGGTGTTCGACGAGTAGCCCCCGGCCATGATGCTGTCGATGTTGGGAATGCCGGGGCCATTGTCGACGGCACGGATCTCGATCCCCTTGCGCTCGCCGCTCAGGGGCACGAGTTCTACGTAGCCTCGCCCCGCGTACGCGATGATGTTGCGCGCGAGCTCCGAGGTGATCGTCGCGATCTTGACCTGCTCGACGGGGGGGAACCCGAGCGCAGCGCACATCCCGCGAGTGGCTCCCCGTGCGGTCACGATGTCGAACTCCTCGCGCAGCTCGACGCGCTTGGGGCCGTCGCCGTACTCGGGCTCTTGCGCCCGCGCGGCCGATGCGATGCCGGACACGGCGGGCGGCTTCGGCTCGAACGGGGCGGGCAGCCCGACTGCGGCCGCAGCTGCGTCAGGCCCGCCCCCAAGCGCCATCGAGGCGACAGCCTTCTTGATCGCCTCGATGCACTGCTCGCGACGCTCCGGTTCGCCGACGAAGTTGCGTATCCCGGATTCCATTG
>VAUM01000455.1 GCA_005774595.1 Actinomycetota bacterium | reverse complement strand
CCAGTTCGCCGGCGAGCTCGTGCGCATGGGCGCCGACGTCCACATCGAGGGCCACCACGCGCTCGTGCGCGGCGTGCCCGCGCTCTCGGGTGCGCCCGTGCGCTGCCCCGACCTGCGCGCGGGCGCGGCGCTCGTACTCGCCGGGTTGGTCGCCGACGGCGAGACCCGCGTCGACGACGTGCACCACATCGAGCGTGGCTACGAGCGCTTCACCGCCAAGCTCGCCGCACTCGGCGCGCGTATCGAGACGGTCGAGGGCCCGGATACGTCCGGCGACCCCTGCTGACGCGGCCGGAGGCGCCGCGACCCGCCACGAAGGAGGCACCCATGCTCGACCGCGACGACATCAAGGCCGTCATCCCGCACCGCGAGCCGTTCCTGCTGGTCGACCGGGCCGAGGACGTGAGCGCCGAGGGCGCCACCGGCTATCTCGACGTCACGAGCGACATGTTCTGGGTCCCCGGGCACTTCCCCGAGTACGCCGTCATGCCGGGCGTGCTCATCGTGGAGGCGTGCGCGCAGGTCGGCGCGATCGCGCTGCTGTCGCAGGAGGCCAACCGCGGCAAGATCGCGTTCTTCGGCGGCATCGACAAGATCCGCTTCAAGCGGCAAGTCGTCCCAGGCGACACCCTGAACATGACCGTGCGCATCACGCGCTCGCGCGGCCCGATCGGCTTCGGCGAGTGCGAGGCGCGCGTGGGCGACGAGCTCGCGTGCGCGGGCGAGCTGATGTTCGCGGTAAAATGACGCATTCCGAGGGGGCCGGACCCCCTCGCTGTCCCGCGCGAAGGGGTCTCATGAGCTTGATGGAGCGCATCACCGGCGGCTCCGCCGTCTTCGGGGTGGTCGGCCTCGGCTACGTCGGCCTGCCGCTCGCCGTCGAGATGGCCAAGGCCGGCCACAAGGTCGTCGGCCTCGACGTGTCCGAGGGCAAGACCGCCGAGGTCAACGCGGGCCGGAGCTACATCCCGGACGTGCCGGGCGACGAGTTCGCGCTGCTGGTCACGGGCGGCCTCATCGAGGCCACGACCGACTTCTCGCGCGCCAACGATTGCGACTGCATCGCCATCTGCGTGCCGACCCCGCTCGACAAGATGAAGGAGCCGGACACCTCGTACATGGAGGCGGCCGCTCGCGCCATCGCGCCGCACCTGCACGACGGCGTGCTGGTCACCCTCGAGTCCACGACCTACCCCGGCACCACCGAGGAGATCGTGCAGCCGATCCTCGAGGAGGGGAGCGGGCTGAGGGTGGGCG
>VAUM01000454.1 GCA_005774595.1 Actinomycetota bacterium | reverse complement strand
GCACGAACGCCACGCTCATCACCGAGGAGATCGCCTCGAAGATGGCGGAGCACGGCATCCCGCGCATCTCGGTGTCCATCGACTTCCCCACCGCCGAGGAGCACGACGCGTTCCGCGGTGAGCCGGGCGCGTTCGACGCGTCGATCGCCGGCATCAAGATGGCCAAGGCACACGGCGTCGGCGTGCAGATCAACATGACCGTGACCACGCTGAACCACACCAAGGTCGAGGCGGTCCACGACCTCGCGGAGTCGCTCGGCATCGACGCGTTCCACATCTTCATGCTCGTGCCGACCGGCCGCGGGTCCGACCTGCTCGACAAGGAGCTGCCGCCCGAGGAGTACGAGCGCGTGCTGACCTGGGCGTACCACCGCCAGAAGACGAGCCCGCTGCACTTCAAGCCCACCGACTCGCCGCACTACTACCGCATCATCCGGCAGCTCGCGAAGGCCGAGGGCAAGAAGGTCACGCGCGAGGAGTACGGCCTCGACGCGATGACGCGCGGGTGCCTCGGCGGCATCACCTTCTGCTTCATCAGCCACGTCGGCGACATCCAGCCGTGCGGCTACTTCAACATGCAGCTCGGCAACGTCAAGGAGCGTCCGTTCTCCGAGATCTGGACCGAGTCCAAGGTCTTCAACGAGCTGCGCGACTACTCGCTGCTGAAGGGCAAGTGCGGCGCGTGCGAGTACAAGGCGGTGTGCGGCGGATGCCGCGCACGCGCTCTCGAAGTCGAGGGCGACTACCTCGCCGCCGAGCCGTACTGCGCCTACGAGCCGCCGGCGTGGACCGGGACATGCTCGCTCGAGGACGCCGCGGCCGACGTCGGGGTCTCGACGACGGGCGAGTAGCGTGGGCGAGGGGGCAGCGGCCGCCACGACCCCACGCCCGCGCGGGACCCTCGCGCGCTGCCTGTTCGCGTGGGTCGCGGGAGGGCTCGCGTGCGCGTCCGTGCTCGTCCTCGCGGCCGGATGGGGCGTAGGTGCGCTCTCTGCGCGCACGGACGGGTTGCCGCTCGGCGTGCTCGAGGTCGCATGGTCGGCCTACCTGGGCGGCTGGAACGGCGTCATCGTGACGACGCCGTTCGCGGCGGTCGCCGCGGTCGTGGCGGGCGGGCGCCAGGGGCGCAACGCGGCGATCGGCGGGCTGGCGTGGGTGGCGCTCGTCACGCTGCAGTCGGTGGCAGGCATGATCGCGGGCGCGGCGCCGATGCCCGGTTGGGCCGACGCGGTGTACTCCGCGGCGGCGCTCCTGCTCATGGGC
>VAUM01000453.1 GCA_005774595.1 Actinomycetota bacterium | reverse complement strand
GGATGCTGTACGCGTCGAACCCCGAGTTCCTCCGCGAGGGCTCGGCGGTCACCGACTGGTACCAGACCGACCGCATCGTGGTCGGCGGGTCGGCCGAGGCGTGCGCGCGGATGCGGAGCCTGTACTCGGACATCGACGCGCCACTGCTCGAGTGCGACGTCACCTCGGCGGAGATGATCAAGTACGCGAGCAACGCCTTCCTCGCGACCAAGATCTCGTTCATCAACGAGATCGCGACGCTGTGCGACCTCGTTAGCGCGGACGTCGACGAGGTGGCCCGCGGCGTCGGGATGGACACACGCATCGGCACGGCGTTCCTGCGGCCCGGCATCGGCTACGGCGGCTCGTGCTTCCCGAAGGACACGCGCGCGCTCGACTTCATCGCGAACCTGCACGGCTACGACTTCCACCTGCTGCGCGCGGTCATCGAGGTGAACCAGCGCCAGCGCCTGCTGCCCGTGCGGATGCTGCGCGAGGTCTACGGCTCCCTCGAGGACCGGCGCATCGCCGTGCTCGGGCTCACGTTCAAGCCGGACACCGACGACACGCGCGAGGCTCCGGCCACCGAGATCGTCGCGATGCTGCGCGCCGAGGGCGCGATCGTCACCGCATACGACCCGATCCGGTTCCCCGTGCCCGAGGGCGCCGTGGGGTGCGAGACCGTCGCCGAGGCCGTGGTGGGCGCGTCGGCCGCGATCGTCGCGACCGAGTGGCGCGAGATCGCCGAGGCGGACTGGGCCGCGCTCGCCGCCACGATGGCCGACGAGCGCGTCGTCTTCAACGGCCGCAACGCGCTCGACGCGGCGGCCGTGCGCGCGGGCGGCGGCCGCTACATCGGCGTCGGGCGCCCGAACGCCTGACGCCGCCGATGCAGGTTCGCGCCTCCACGCGCCGAACCGAGTGGACGGAAGGGACTTGATGCCGTGAGCGGCTTCTACCTCATCGACGACTCGCTGCGGCACGCGGCCGAGAAGGTCGCGGCCGGCGAGCGGCTCTCGCGCGAGGACGGCATCGCGCTGTACGCCAGCAACGACCTCACCGGCATCGGGCAGATGGCGGACCACGTGCGTCGGCGCATGAACGGCGACCGCGTGCACTTCATGGTCAACCGTCACATCAACCCGACGAACATCTGCGAGAACCGCTGCAAGTTCTGCGCGTTCTCCCGGTCCAAGGGCCAGGAGGGCGCCTACGAGATGACGCTCGCCGAGATCGTGAAGGCCGCCGAGGAGGCCGTGCCGGACGGCGCGCACGAGGTCCACAT
>VAUM01000452.1 GCA_005774595.1 Actinomycetota bacterium | reverse complement strand
GACCGCCAGCAGCGCGCAGACCGTGAGCCAGCCGGCCAGCGCCGCGAGCAGCGCGACGGGGATGCGGGCGGCGCGAGGAAGGGAGACCTGGCCCCTCAACGCCGCGAGCGCTACGAGCGCGACGGCGGTGGCGAGCCCGAGCACCGTCGCGACCACGGGGCCCGCCGGCTCGGGAAGCGCCACGGAGGCGATGCCGGGCGCCGCGACCGCCAGCACCGCGGGGGAGAGGTCCGCGGTCCCGGCCCGCTCGGCCGTCTGCCCGCTCTCGGTCATCGCGTCTCCGTACTCCCATCAAGCTCGCCCGGCGGGCGCGGGACCGCCTCAAGGCCCGCGCGCCAGCGAAAGGATAGCGGATGCGCGGACGTCGCCGCCTTCGCGCGCTGTGCTATCTTCCGCTGTACCTCGGCGCGGCGCCGCCTCGGCGCGTGCCTTTCCGAACCGGAGTGGAGCAACCGTGGAGTTCTCGGGAACGGCGCACAAGTACGGCCGCGACGTCGACACCGACGTCATCATCCCCGCGCGCTACCTCAACACGTCGGACCCGGCGGAGCTGGCGAAGCACTGCATGGAGGACCTCGACGCCGGCTTCGTCGCCAAGGTGCAGCCGGGCGACATCCTGGTGGCCGAGGAGAACTTCGGCTGCGGCTCCTCGCGCGAGCACGCGCCCATCGCCATCAAGGCCGCGGGCGTCTCCGTCGTCATCGCGAAGAGCTTCGCGCGCATCTTCTACCGCAACGCGATCAACACCGGCCTGCCGATCATGGAGTGCGCCGAGGCGGTCGACGGCATCAGTGACGGCGACGAGGTCAGGGTGGATGCGGACGCGGGCGTCATCACCGACCTGACCACGGGCGCCGTCTTCACCGCGTCTCCGTTCCCGCCGTTCATCAAGTCGATCATCGAGCAGGGCGGCCTGGTAGAGGCCGCGCGCGCGAAGACGCGCGGCTAGGGCGAAGGCGGCGACGGGAAGGTGACGGCCTCCGAGGCGGCACGGCAGGACGGCGCGGTGCGCCGCCGCATCCCGGCGGCCGCGTGGGTGCTCGCCGCGGTCGGCCTCGTCGGCGTCCTGCCGCGGCTGCTGGTGAGCGGCCGGGCCGGCACCTGGGACCTCGCCGCGGTCGGTCTGGCCCTGGCGGCGCTGGCCGCCGGCGCGGTGATGCTCCTCGACCGGCGCCCCGGCCCGGGCGTGACGCGTCTGTCCCTGGCGGCGGGCGCCTTCCTCGCCGTCGCCGCGATCGGCGTGGCGTCGTCCGGTCACGCATGGGA
>VAUM01000451.1 GCA_005774595.1 Actinomycetota bacterium | reverse complement strand
GAGCCCGCTCCCCAGCGGGGCGAGGGCGACGTCCGCGTACGGGCTCATCTCGAGCTCGAGCGCGTACGCGAGCGTCCACGCGGCCACGCCGGTGTTCAGCATGCAGAACGAGCCGGTGGTCGAGGTCCGCGCGCGCGGCAGTGCGGTGGCGGTCACCGCGAGCGTGGCGCTCGTCAGCGCAGCCACGAACATGGGCAGCGTGTACCAGTGGATCGTGAGCACGGATCCCCCCGGACCGAGTGTGCAAGCGAAACCGGTCGGAGCCTAGCGTAGCACTACGAGTCGGTTCTGCCGTTCCCGCGCCGATTCCCGGTTGTCACCGTGTCGTCCTCGAGCGCGGCGGCGATCCTGGCCAGTGGCCCGGGGAGCAGCGACGTGGGGATGAGTGCTCTCCGTCGCTTCGGGTACGCCTCGAGTGCCCGCTCGTAGTGGGCGACGAGCTTCGAGGTCTGGTTGTCGATCGAGAACTCGTGGGCGCGCGCGACGCCTGCCTCGGACAGCTTGAGCCGCAGCCAGTCGTCCCCGAGAACCCGATCGATGGCGCGCGCCATCTCCTCCGGGCGGTTCGAGACGATCACGCCAGTCTCGCCGTCGACGACGAAGTCGGATACCGCTTCGTCGTCGACGCAGATCACGGGCAGCCCGGCCGCCATCGCTTCGCCTACCACCAGGCCCTGAGTCTCGGTCGTGGATGCGAAGACGAACGCGTCGGCCATGTGGTACCCCGCCACCATGTCGGGACCTTCGAGGTAGCCGGCGAACCGCACCTGGTCAGAGACGCCCGTCTCCTCGACGACGGCTTCGAGTTCGCCGCGGTCCGGCCCGTCACCGGCTATGACAAGCACGGTGTCGGTCCGCCGGCTGTGCCACAGCGCACGCACGAGCATCTCGACGTTCTTCTCGCGTCCGAGCCGCCCGGCGAACAGCAGCACCTTGTCGCCCTCCGCGATCTCGAGCCGCTCGCGCAGTCGGGCGATGCGGGCGGGGTCGGGGCTGGCGAACCGGTCGACCTCGATGCCGGTCGCGAGGACTTCGACCGGGACGGTCACGCCCCAGTCGCGCAGGTAGCGTTCAATCTTGCTCGAAGGCGCGATGATCGAGTCGCAGTGCTCGCCGAAGACGCGCGAGAGCTGCTCCGCGAGACGCTTGGTCAGCCGCGTATCCCACACGTAGTGCACGTACTCCGGGTAGAGCGTGTGGTACGTGTGAACGTAGGGAATGCGGTGGCGCCGCGCCACCTGAAGTCCGAACAGGCCGATCATGAAC
>VAUM01000450.1 GCA_005774595.1 Actinomycetota bacterium | reverse complement strand
CGCCCGCCCGGTTCGCCGCAGTCGGGCCGATCGCGAGCATGAAGCCGAGCGCGACGCCGCCGGGAACCCTCGGCAACGAGTAGGCGAGCATCGCGCGGCCCGACGCCACCAGCTCGCGCGGCCGGGCGAGCGCGCCCGCCCCGGCGAGCACGCGCAGCAGCATCGCTCCGCCGCTCCACGCGATCACAAGCGCCGCCGCCAGATCGAGCAGCCGCACCGCGCTCCACGACGCCGGCGCGAGCGCGAGCACGGCGAGCGGCAGCAGCGTCTGGCTGATGTTGATGACGTTGGCGCGGCCCTGCTGCAGCTCGGCGCGGTAGAACGAGTACGCGAGCCCGTTGACGACCAGGGACAGCGAGTACAGCCACAGCGCGAGCAGCAGCGCCGGGTCGCGCACCCCGAGCAGCAGCGACGACACGGGACCCGGAGTGAGCAGACAGACCAGCCCGGCGGCCAGCGTCGTGCCGAGCGACAGCGCGACGGCCGCCGCACGGTGGGCGTCCCGTTCCCGCTCGCCGGCCGCGGCCGCGATGGAGCGCACCACGCCCACCGTCAGGCCGAGCGTCAGGAACGGGAGCAGCCCCGCCGAGATCCGCTTCACGAGGTTGAACGGCCCGAAGACATCCGCCGCCCCCCGGTGAGCCAGCAGCGAGGCGATCACCACGTTGCCGAGCAGCACCGCGACCGTCGTCAGCGTCGTCCAGACGAGGTCACGCCCCATGCCCGCGGTGTGGGGCGAGGTCTCGATGACGCCGGCCTCGGCGTCGTCGGGGGGCATCTGCTCGGCGGGTGTCGTCGCGTCCATCGCAAGACCGAGTCTAGCCGAAGCGGCTACTCGCCCTTCTCGGCCTTCTCGTGCGCCACGACGGCGGCATCGATCCTCCGGGCGTGACTCGAGCGGTCCCCCACCTGCTGCCGCAGCACATCGGCCTCGGCTTTCGCCCCGGCCGTGTCACCCGCTTGGACGAGGGCCAGGCCGTATGCCGTCCGCGTCCCCAGGTCCCGCGGCCGCGCCTCGACCGCCGCGGCCAGCGCCGCGAGCGCCTCGGCCTCGAGCGCGTCCGCGTACGGCTCCTGCTTCGCCGCGCGCACGCGTCCGGCCAGCTGCACGAGCATCCGTCCGGCCGACAGCAGCGACTCGCCGTCGCGCGGGTAGCGCGCGATGACGCGCCGCAGCTCCGCGACCGCCTGCTCGAACTCGAGCGAGTCGACGCCCGCCCGGGCGCCGGCGGACGCCATCATCACCGCGCGGGGCCGCGCGTACTC
>VAUM01000449.1 GCA_005774595.1 Actinomycetota bacterium | reverse complement strand
CACCAGGACGTGCACGTGTCGACGCCGGTGAACTCCGCAGGCGTAGCGTACTGGAAGGTCCCCATCGGCGTGGACGGGAACCAGACACCGCCGGCGGTCGTCGGCGTCGGCTCCAGCACCATGCTCGGTGGGAACGCCACGAGGATGCCCGACATCCACGGCTGGCCGTCCCAGGTCCAGTCGTTGGCCAGCAACCCGATGGGTGGGTCGTACACGCCCAGGGTCGCGTCCTTCTCGCAGACGTAGTGGTCCGGCGCCGCGTTCGGCACCCAGCCGACGGCGAACGCCGCCGTGACGCCGACTGTCGTCAGGACTGCGAGCGATACCGTTGCGAGCGCGATGAACCGCGCCGCCGTGCGCCGCCTCATACGCCCCCCTCCCTGTCGGGGCTGCCCCTCCGGGAGCAGCCCGGTTGCCGGCGCCATCGCGCCGCTACGGCCCCAGCGTCCCGAAGACCCGGAACGCGTCGACCCACGTGATGCACCCCGTCGAGCGCGGGTTCTTCGCAGTGATCGCACGCACCTCGAGCGTGTGTGTGCCGTACGGCAGGACCGCGCTCGCGAACATCGTGCGCCGGAACTGGTTGAGCGAGGCGTACTGGTCGACGGTTCCGACGTACACGCCGTCGAGGTAGACGTCCGCCTTGCCGGCCGAGGTCGTCCGCGCGCCGATCCACTCGATGCCGGTCCCCTCGAACGCCAGCGACACGCTCCGGCCGCCGCCCTGCGCGTAGATGCCCGTGCCGCCGAAGAACTGCGAGCGCGCGAGCGCCGTCCATGCGCCCGCGCGGACCACCTGCGGCGCCGACTCCTCCACCCAGGTCAGCGGCGCCTCGACGGTGAACGCGTACGCGCCCGAGGCGTCCGCCGTCTGCCCCGACGCGCCTCCGTCGTCCGCGGCGGAGCACGCCGAGACCATGCCCTCGTCCATCGCCATCACGCTGATCGCATGGGGCCCGAGCGCGAGCGTCGGACACGCCGCCCGGAACCTCACCGACGCGGTCCCGGCGCCCTCGCTGATCTCGGCCGGGCGCCAGCCGGTCTCGGCGTCGAGTCGGAACCAGACGCCGGCGATCGCGAACTCGAACGGCGAGGTCGTGCCGACGACTGAGCCGGTGAAGACCGGCCGCGGCGAGGTGGTCGTCGCCCCCGCGATGGGGTCGACGGTCACCGCGAGGCGGCCGTCGCCCTCCGCGGGGGCCGCGAACGCCGGGACGGCCGCGAACGGCCCCGCGGCGCCGATCGCGAGCGGCTCGTCGATCACCGTCAC
>VAUM01000448.1 GCA_005774595.1 Actinomycetota bacterium | reverse complement strand
CGCGCGGTCGTGGCGTGGGGACGGCCGAGGCGGATGCCTGAGGTCAGCGTGGTCCTGAGCGTCTACAACGGCGAGCGCTTCGTGCGGGAGGCGCTCGAGAGCGCATTCGCGCAGGACTTCGGCGACGTCGAGTTCGTGGTCGTCGACAATGGGTCGGCCGACGGGACCGCGGGGGTGCTGCGCGAGCTGGCCGAGGCCGAGCCGCGCATGACCGTGATCAGCCTCGCCGAGAACGTGGGCATGTCCAACGGGCGCCGGCGCGCGATCGAGGCGTCCACCGGCGCGTGGATCGCGATGCTCGACCACGACGACGTGTGGGAGCCGGGGAAGTTGTCGGCGCAGATGCGCGTGGCGAACGACCCCGAGGTCCATCCGAGCGTGGTGGGGACGTGGGCCGAGTACACAGGCGACGACGGGCGCTCGCTCGGCGCGCGGAGGATGGAGCCCATCTCGGTCGCGCGCTTCCGCGAGCTGTACGAGGCCGGTGAGGCGATCGTGCTGGTGCACGCGTCGGCGCTCATCCGGCGCAGCGACTATGACGCGGTCGGCGGCTACCGTGCGGAGTGCGACCCGGCCGACGACCTGGACCTGTGGTATCGCATGGCCGAGACCGGGCACCCGATCGTGGTGGTCCCTGAGCAGTTGGTGCGCTACCGCATCCACGGGAGCGCGGAGTCCGTCACCAAGACGCTGCTGCAGCGGCGCAAGACCCACTTCATCCACTACAACATGCGCCGCCGCCGAGCGGGTGAGCCGGAGGTGTCGTGGGAGGCGTTCGACTCGCGGATCTGGGCGGACCGTTCGTACCGGCGATCGCGACTGCGCAACGACTACGCTATCAGCCTCTACAAGCAAGCGGGCCTGCACTTCGCGCTGCGGCACTACGTGCGTGCCGCCGCGTACGTGATCGCGACGCTGTTCGTGAGGCCGTCCGTGGCGCTGCGCAGGCTGGCGTCGCAGCGTACGAACATCGGCGCGGACGGGCTGCGGTAGATGGACGCGCCCGCACACCCCGCGGTGGACCGTGACCGGCTCGTCGAGCTGCTGTTCGAGGCCCTCGGACGCGAACGACTCGAGTACGCCGTGCTGCGCAATCACGAGGACTTCCCGCACTTCGGCCACGACATCGACCTCGTCATGCGGGAGAGGGACCTCGGGGCGTGGGTGCGCGTCGCGAGCGAGGCCGCCGCGGCCGCGGGGTGGGCGCCGATGGCCGCGTGCGGTCACTGGGCCACGTCACCACGGCCCGGGCACCGCATCCACATCTAC
>VAUM01000447.1 GCA_005774595.1 Actinomycetota bacterium | reverse complement strand
CAAGCCGGCGCCCGCGCTCACGGTCTCGGGCCCGATGGGGCTCTTCGAGTCGCGCTCGATGAGTGCTCAACTGTCGATTCTCGATCCCGTGACCGCGCGCGAGGTCCTCACCCGGGTGCTGCGGGCGGTGCGTCCGGAGAAGGTGCAACCTGAGGCGGTCGTGCTGCGGGACTTCCTTGCCGCTGCGGACCGGCTCGCCTCCGACCCGGGCGTCCAGCAGTCGCTCCGTCTTGTGTTGTCCGCGCCATTCGCGGCTGCCGACAGGACCCTCGCCGGACTGCAGGCCGCCGCATCGGGCGACGATGTGATCGCATCGGAAGCACGCTACCTCATCGCCGCGATCCAGGTGCTGTTCGGGAGGGCGAAGGACGCCGACAGCGCGTGCGCAGTGGCATCAGCGGCGGCCGACGACCGTCGCACGCTCCTCTGCGCGGCCGTCTCACGCCAGGCCCTCAGCGATCTGGACGGCGCAGCGGAGTTGGCCGGCCGGATCACCGCCGACGCCTCGGACCCGGTCCTGACTGCGGTCGCGACGGGGCTGCAGGCGAAGCGGCGGTTCCTCGTGCCGGCTCAGTCGCTGCCCCGAGGCTTCATGGCCGTGGCGATGGTGACCGTGGTGGCGACGGGGTTCTTGCCCACACTGCTCCGTCGGATCTAGGGCGGACCGACACACGAGAGGACGGCGCGGGTGGACACGGTCTCAGCGCTCCGCAGGATCTACATGCGCGTGGTCGTCGTGCTCGTGTCGGCTCTGGGCTTCGCCGCCGCCGCCGCGTTCGTCCCGGACATCGTGCTGCGGTTCGGCGGCCGCGTGGTCGCGGAGTCCGCGACGTGGCTGCTGATCGCGCCGCTCTTCTGGCTGCTGGTCGGTGTCGTGTCGCTCGCGAAGCAGGCCACGCCGTCCGGGTCCGGCTGGACGGACGGGACCGACGAGGGTTCCGACCTGCTCAAGCGGCTCAATGCGAACGTGGGCGCCAAGGAGGTCCTGGTCATCGCCGGACCCCTCATCGTGTGCGGGCTGCTCGCCTTGGGCATCGGCGCGTTCACGAGCCCCTCGATCAACTTCATGACCACCGACCCGGCGGGCAACGTGTACCTGCAGGCTGGCGAGCGCGTGTTGGTCTCCGATCCGTCCGGCCGTGTCCTCGCGCAGGTCAGCCTCCGCGAGGCGCGGATCAAGGTGCATGGGCTCACGGAGATGCTCGCAACGGACCCGGAGCACATCTACCTCGCGGACGCCGACGAGCAGGCCGTGTACCTCGTGGGCGG
>VAUM01000446.1 GCA_005774595.1 Actinomycetota bacterium | reverse complement strand
TCGACACGGTACGCTAGCGGGTACATTCTCGATCGCGCGGCCACGCACTCCCGGCCGCGCGGTACGCGTAGGACGGACCAGCGGCACCGGGGCCTGCCGGCCTCGGCGCCTCGGAACGGAGGGATCGCATGTACGAGTCGTACGCACGGCGAGGGAGCGGCCTGTTCGGTGCGTTCCTGCTCGGCGGCCTGATCGGGGCCGCGCTCGGCCTGCTCTTCGCGCCGCGCTCCGGCAAGGAGACCCGCGACCTCATCGCCGAGAAGGGGCGCGAGTACTGGGAGGACGCCGGCGAGCTGTACGACCAGGGCGTCGCCAAGGCCACCGAGCTGTACGAGGCCGGTCGCGAGAAGGCCGCCGAGACCGCCGATGACGTGCGCGGCCGAGTCGACGTCGCGCGCGAGAGGCTGCGCGAGACCGTCGCCGAGGCGTCGCGCGGCGCCAAGCCCGCGGTGAGCAAGGCCGCGTCGGCCGCCAAGAGCGGCCTGGACGTCGCAGAGGCCAAGGCGCAGGACGCGCTCGACTTCGTGATCGAGAAGACCGAGGCCCCGGCGCCGGACGCCGCAGCCGTGCCCGTCGCCGCCGACGCCGTGGCGGCGCCCGCCGACGACCTGCCGGACCTGTAGCCCCGCCGCACGGACCGCATCCGCAAGGGGCCGGCCGCCTGCGAGGCGGACCGGCCCCTTTCGAACCCCGCCCGGCCTTTCGCGGCCGGGCCGCGAAAGGCACGGACGACAAGCCGCCATGCCGCTCATCTCCGCCATCAGGGGCCTGCCGGTCGCCGGACGCACGGGCCGGCTCCTCGGCACTGTGTCCGAGGTGCTGTTCCACCCGTCCGAGCCGCGCGTGATCGGCCTGCAGGTCGCGCCGCCTGCCTTCCTGTACGTCCTCAGCCGCGCGCCGCGCTTCCTGCCGCTGACGCGTGTGGCCGTATGGGGCGCCGAGGCGATCGGTGCGAGCAGCCGGCTGCCGTCGAAGCGCGCCGGTGAGCGCGAGATCGGTGCCGCCTGGGACGACACCGTGATCTGGCGCGGGATGCCCGTCCTGTCGCAGGGCGGGACCGCGGCCGGCCGCGTCGCGGACGCCGGCTTCACGAAGGTCTCGGGCCGCGTCACGCGCGTTCTCCTGACCGGCGGTGTCGTCAACGACGTCGCGTTCGGTGCGCGCGAGGTGGCCGGCGAGCTCGTCATCGGCTTCGAGCCCGGCGCGCCCGGCGGCGGTGCGGTCCGCGTCGCCGATGCCGCGCTCGACGCGTCGTTGCCGGGTGGCGCGGTC
>VAUM01000445.1 GCA_005774595.1 Actinomycetota bacterium | reverse complement strand
ACCTGTACGCGCCGAGCAACCTGTACAAGGCCGTCGTGTACCGCGCGCGCGGGCTGTCCGCGGGCCTGCACACGGTGGTCATCGAGCGCACCGGCTCCAAGAACGCGTCCGCGAGCGCCGCGAACGTCGACATCGACGCGATCGACGTCGTCGGCGTGCCGGTGCCCGACACGTACGCGCCGGTCACCACGTACACCGCCGACGCCGCTTGGAGCGCCGTCCCCGTGACGGTAACGCTCGCAGCGAGCGACCAGGGCCTCGGCGTCAAGGCGACGTACTACCGCGTCGGCGGCGGCGCGCAGACCACCTACACCGCGCCGTTCGCGATCTCGGCCCAGGGCACGACGACGGTCGCGTACTGGTCGGTCGACAAGGCCAACAACGTCGAGGCCTCACGGACAGCCGCCGTCCGCATCGACTCGGGCGTGCCGACCACCACCGCCGAGTTCCCGGGCGGCTGGGTCGCCGGCTCGGCGACCGTGACGCTCACCGCGTCGGACGCGTACTCGGGCGTCGCCAACACGTGGTACCGGATCGGTGCGGGCCCTGAGACGACCTACACCGCGCCGTTCGCGGTGTCCGCCGAGGGCACGACCACCGTCACGTACCGCTCTGCCGACGTGGCCGGCCGCGTCGAGGGCACCCGTACGCTCGACGTGCACGTGGACGCGAGCGCGCCGGTCACCGGTGACGACGCCCCGACCGGATGGGCGAAGGGTCCGGTGGCGGTCCACCTGACCCCGACCGACGCGTACTCGGGCGTCGCAGCGACATACTTCACGCTGAACGGCGGCGCCCCAGCGGTGTACGGCACGTCGATCGACGTGACCGCCGAGGGGACCGACACCGTCGTCTACTGGGCCGTCGACAACGTCGGCAACACCGAGGCGACGCACTCGGCCACCTTCCGCGTCGACTCGACGCCTCCGACCACCACGAGCAACGCGGTCGCCTCCTACTCCGGCACGGCGACGATCACGCTGTCGCGCACCGACGCCGGCTCCGGCGCCGCGCACACCTACTACCGCCTCGACGGCGGCAGCTGGACCGAGGGCACGACGATGACCACCACCGCCGGCGGCACGCACACGCTGCAGTTCTACTCGGTGGACGCCGTGGGCAACGTGGAGACGACGAGGAGCGCGACCTTCGACCTCCTCGCGCGCTACGACCACACCCACCCTGCGGTGGTCTACGAGGGCAGCTCGTGGGCCACGTCGTCGAGCGGCTTCCACTACGGCGGCAGCATCCGGTACGCGAACGGGCTGCCCG
>VAUM01000444.1 GCA_005774595.1 Actinomycetota bacterium | reverse complement strand
ATCAAGGAGTTCGCGAAGATCGGCACCGAGCGCGTCTTCGACCCCGAGCGCATCGCCCTCGTGCCGGACCACTACACGCCCAACAAGGACATCAAGTCCGCCGAGCAGGCCAAGATGATGCGGGACTTCGCCCGCTCGCAGGGCGTGACGCACTACTACGAGATCGGCTGCATGGGCGTCGAGCATGCGCTCCTGCCCGAGCAGGGCGTCGTGGGCCCCGGCGACGTGATCATCGGCGCGGACTCGCACACCTGTACGTACGGCGCGCTCGGTGCGTTCGCCACCGGCGTCGGGTCGACCGACGCGGCCGTCGGCATGGCGACCGGCGAGGCGTGGTTCAAAGTCCCCGCGTCGCTGAAGTTCGTCATCGAGGGCGAGCTGGGCGAGTGGGTCTCGGCAAAGGACATCATCCTGCACGTCATCGGCATGATCGGCGTCGACGGCGCCCTGTACCAGGCGATGGAGTTCACCGGGTCGGCCATCCGCGCGCTGGACATGGACGGCCGCATGACGATCTGCAACATGGCCATCGAGGCCGGCGGCAAGAGCGGCATCATCGAGGTCGACGACGTCACCCGTGCGTACGTGAACGGCCGCGCGGAGCGCGAGTGGGCCGAGTACCACTCGGACGCCGACGCCGCCTATGCGCAGGTATTCGAGATCGATGCCGCCGACATCGTGCCGACCGTGTCCTTCCCGCACCTGCCGAGCAACACGCGCGCTGCGGCCGACTCGCGCGGCGTCACCGTCGACCAGGTCGTCATCGGCTCGTGCACCAACGGCCGCTACGAGGACATGCGCGTGGCCGCGGAGATCCTGCGCGGCCGGAAGGTCCACCGCGACGTGCGCCTCATCGTCATCCCGGCCACGCAGGCGATCTGGCGCCGGTGCATGGACGAGGGCCTGTTCGACGTCTTCCTCGACGCCGGTGCGGCGGTCTCCACGCCGACCTGCGGGCCGTGCCTCGGCGGGCACATGGGCATCCTGGCGGCGGGCGAGCGGGCGGTCGCGACCACGAACCGCAACTTCGTCGGCCGGATGGGCGACCCGACGAGCGAGGTCTACCTGGCGTCGCCGGCCGTCGCTGCGGCCACCGCGGTCGCGGGTCACATAGCGCTGCCGGACGACCTGGCGTAGGCCGCGGCCGCGCTACGGCGCTGCGGTCGGCTCGGCCGAGCCCGTCGGGGTGGGACTCGCGGACAGTTCGTCCGAGCGCTCGAGCAGCCACAGCTTCGCGGCGGGCGGCTGCGGGAGCGCGAGCGCGCTTGCGACCCGTCGCGC
>VAUM01000443.1 GCA_005774595.1 Actinomycetota bacterium | reverse complement strand
TTCGGTGAACTGCGGGGCCATCGCCGCGAGCTCCGCCGCCCACGCGTTCGAGTCGACGTCGACGAGCAGGACGCCTTCCCGGATCCCCCGCGCCCTCGTGTGCGCGGCGACTCGCGGCCCGGCCGCCTCGGCCCACACGTCGGCCGCGCGGGCCTCCCGCAGCCGGCCGCTGCGGTCGAGCCGGCGCACGAGCGTGTCGATCGCGTCACGCAGGTCTCCTTGCGTCCCGCGGTCTCGCTTCACGCCGGCCCCACCTCCACGATCGCGGCACCGTCGAGCAGCCCGCTCGAGAAGTAGCCGATGTTCGTCGTCGTGATGAGCGCCTGTGTGTCCTCGCCGAGCAGCGCGGTGAGCGCGTCGCGCCGGCCGGCGTCGAGCTCGGACATCACGTCATCGAGGAGCAGCACGGGGGTGCGGGCGGCGACTTCGCGCACGACCGCCACCTCGGCCATCTTCCACGCGAGCACGGCGGTGCGCTGCTGTCCCTGCGAGGCGAACGCCCTGGCATCGTGTCCTCCGATCGAGAACGCGAGGTCGTCGCGGTGCGGGCCGGTGAGCGTCGCCTTGCGGGCGCGCTCCTCGGCCTGGCGCTCGCGCAGGCCGTCGCGGATGCGCGCAGCGAGCTCGTCCGCCTCGGTGGCGCCCCCGGCCCACGTGGACTCGTACGTGACGGCGAGCGCCTCCCCGCCGACGGACGAGTGCGCCTCGGCCGCGGCTGGGACGACCCGGGCGAGCAGGCGCAGGCGCAGCGCGCCGAGCCGGCCGCCCGCCTCGGCGAGCCGCTCGTCCCACGCGACCATCGCGGTCCGGTCGGCGTTCTCGTCGCGCAGCAGCGCGTTGCGCTGCCTCACCACGCGGCCGTACTCGGCGACCGCCTTCGCGTAGCCGGCCGACAGCGACGACCCGAGCGCGTCGAGGGCGTCCCGCCGGGCGTCCGCGGAACCTTTCACCATGCCAAGGTCGTCCGGGGTGAAGGACACCACTGGGACGAGCCCGGCCAGGTCCGCGCTCGACCGCTTCACCTTGCCGTTCACGCTCCACCGGCGGCGTCCGGCCGCCGGGGCCTCGAGGCGGACCGTGACGGGGCCGTTCTCGCCCTCGGCGACCGCCTCGACGACGGCGATGTCGGACCCCCACCGCACCGCGTCCGCCGGCGCCATCCTCCGGAAGGACGCCCCCCGGCACGCGAGCGAGACCGCCTCCAAGGCGTTCGTCTTGCCGGCGGCGTTCGGCCCTGTGAGGACCGTGACGTGCCGGGCGGGCCTGAGCTCGAGCCGTTCGTAGC
>VAUM01000442.1 GCA_005774595.1 Actinomycetota bacterium | reverse complement strand
TCTCGGTCGAGATCTTGGTGATGCCCTCCTGCTTGTTGTAGTACGCCTGCGGGATCGCGGTGTTGGGCTTGTGCGACCCGGCGGGGCTCACGCCCTCGTACTTGTAGTAGATCCGCACGCCGGCGGGCAGGCCGAGGTTGCGCTCGAGCGTGCGGGCGCGCAGCAGCGGCGAGGGCCGGTAGGTCTTGTACACGTCGATGACCGCGCCGGGGATGTCGATGAAGCGGTCGCCGGAGCCCTCCTGCTTCAAGCACTCCATCGGGAACAGCTTCATCATGACCTCGCCGATCTGGTCGGGGCCCAGCTCGGTGCCGTCCGGGGTGATCACCTTCGGCGGCGCGGGCGGGTTCTTGAGATCGGGGATGATGTTGTACCAGGCCTCCGGTATCCCGGTCTCATCGAGCCCGAACCTCGTCTTGTCGCTCGGCATGACCCACCACTCCTTCCCTCGGGACCGCTTCGGCCCCGAAACCGTCCTTCGGCCCGCACGCGCGCATCCTTCGCGCGCCGCAGACCGTGTTCCCCTATCTCACGGGCGCGCCGGACTTGCGCACGCCCGTCAACTCCGCCAGCAGATCCTCCGGGTAGGCGGCGCGCATGAGCGACTCCCCCACCAGCACGGCATCCGCCCCGCACGCGGCGGCCGCCTCCACGTCCTCGCGCGTGCTCACGCCGCTCGCGAACACGCGGGTCACCCCCGCCCGCGCCGCCCCCCACACGGCCGCGCCCGCCGCGTCGGCGTCGACGGCGAGCGTCCGCAGGTCGCGCGAGTTCACGTCGACCACGCGCGCGCCTGCCGCGCGGGCCGTCTCGAGCTCCGCGAGCGAGACGACCTCGACGAGCGGCTCGAGGCCGAGCGTGCGCGCGAGGTCAGCATACGCCGGCGTGCGGTCGCCGAGCACCGACACCATGAGCAGCACCGCGTCGGCGCCGCACCCGCGCGCCGCGAACAGCTGCGGCTCGGCGACGACGAAGTCCTTGCACAACACCGGCACGTCCACCGCGTCGCACACGTCCGAGAGGTCGGTCCACGAGCCGCCGAACTGCTCGGGCTCTGTGAGCACGCTGATCGCGGCCGCACCGCCGTTCGCATAGTGGAGCGCTTGCTTGGACGCCTCGCAGTCGGGCGCGATCGCGCCCGCCGACGGCGACGCCTTCTTCACCTCGGCGATGACGGCCACGTCGTTGCGGCCCGCGAGCGCGGCGGTGAAGTCGCGCGCCGGCCTGCCCGCGGCGGCGAGGCGCTCGAGATCGGACGCCGACAGCGAGCCGTACTCGGCGGCGATGCGCGCCCGGCGGTTCGCAACCA
>VAUM01000441.1 GCA_005774595.1 Actinomycetota bacterium | reverse complement strand
GATCCACACCGAGCTGACCGCCAGCCGCACGAAGATGTTCTGTGGCTGCGAGGTGGCGTTCGGCGGCGAGCCGAACACGCGCACCTGCCCGGTCTGCCTCGGCCTACCGGGCGCGCTGCCGGTGCCGAACGAGCGCGCCGTGGAGATGACCGTGCTCGCGGGCCTTGCGGTCAACTGCGAGATCGCCCGGTGGAGCCAGTTCCACCGCAAGCAGTACTTCTATCCCGACATGCCCAAGGACTACCAGATCTCCCAGTACGACCTGCCGTTCTGCGGCCCGGGCCACATCGACGTGGACGTGGACGCCCGCAACGCGGGCCAGCGCGTGGACCTCGGCGCGCCGGACGGGCCGGTCCCTGGCGGCGACGGCGGGTACACGACGCGCATCGGCATCACCCGCATCCACCTCGAGGAGGACACCGGCAAGATGGTGCACGTCGGCGGCGCGGAAGGCCGGCTCGGCGGTGCCACGGAGTCGCTCGTCGACTTCAACCGCGCGGGCACGCCGCTCATGGAGCTCGTCACCGAGCCCGACATCCGTACGCCGGAGGAGGCGAGGCGTTTCGCGCAGAAGCTGCGGCTCGTCTTCCTTTCGCTCGGTGTCTCGGACTGCAACATGGAGGAAGGCTCCATGCGGGTGGACGCCAACGTGTCCATCCGCAGGCGCGGCGAGACCGGCCTCGGCACGAAGTCCGAGGTCAAGAACATGAACTCGTTCAAGTCGCTCCACGACGCGCTCGTGTTCGAGATCGTCCGGCAGGCCGAGGAGATCGAGCGTGGCGGACGCGTGGTGCAGGAGACGCGCCACTGGGACGCGGGTGCGAAGCGCACGAGCGCGCTGCGCTCCAAGGAGGAGGCGCACGACTACCGCTACTTCCCCGAGCCCGACATGGTGCCGTTCACGTTCGACGACGCGTACATCGAGCGGGTCTGCGGGATGCTGCCCGAGTTGCCCGACGCGCGCCGCGACCGCTTCGCCGCCGACTACGCGATCGCCCGTCACGACGCGGCGCTGCTGGCCGAGGACGCGGAACTGGCGGAGTTCTTCGAGGCGGCGGTCACCATCGCGGGCACCGGGCGCGCCCGGGCGGTGGCCAACGTCATGAACAACGACCTCGCCGCGCACCTGAACGCCGAGGGCGTCACCGTGGCCGCCTCCAAGTTGGTGCCCTCGATGGTTGCTGAGCTCGTCGCGCTGGTCGAGGACGGGACGATCTCCTCGAAGCAGGCCAAGGACGTCTTCGCCGAGATGGCGTCGACGGGCGACGCGCCCGGCGCGATCGTCGAGATCAGGGGGATGCGGCAGGTCTCGGAC
>VAUM01000440.1 GCA_005774595.1 Actinomycetota bacterium | reverse complement strand
CCCCCCCCCTCCCCTGCGCCCGCCGCCGCCGGCGGGGCATAAGGCCCGCCCCCCCCGCCCCCCCCCCCCCCGCCGCGGCCGCCGCCGCGCGCCGGTGGGCGCAGCACGCGGGCGCGGTCGCGCGCGGCGCGGGCGTCGTCGCGCAGGTCGCCACGCTCGGCGGCGGCGCGGTCGCACTCCCCTGGCAGACGATCACGACCGGTCAGCCGATCGACGTCGGATCGCTCACCCGCCTTGCCGCACCCTCACTGATGGCGGCCGCGCCGCGGCCGAACCTGCGCTTCCCGGCGGCGGGCATCGCGGTCACGCTCGTGATGGATCTAGGCATCACGCTGCTGTCCGGCGGCACGGTGAACCCGTGGATGCTCGGCATGCGTGTCATGACCGGTGCGGGCACGGCGGTCCTCGGCGGCATCGCCGGCAAGGGCGGCGGCGTCCTGCGCAAGCTGACCGGCGCCGCCTCGATCGTCTTCGGCCTCGTGCAGCTCGTCTCGCTCGTCGTCTCGGCGGCCGGCGGCATCGCGCGGCCGGCTTCGCTGCTCATGCTGATCCCGAGCGTCATCGCGGTGCTCGCCGGCCTCGTCCTGTCGATCTCCACCGCGATCGCGAGCTTCCGGAAGTGAGAACGCTCAGGGCATGGCGCCGCGCCGCGCGCGCGGCGACTGCGGTGACGCTGCTCGCGCTCGCCGCGTGGCCGAGCGTGGCGTATGGCATCGCCGCGGTGTGGATGGACTACGAGTACGCGCTCGGCTTCGAGAAGGAGTGGCCGCGCAACCCCACCGACGAGGAGATCGAGGCAGCCAAGCAGCGCTTCATCTACTCATGGAACGGCGAGTGGGAGCAGCAGGGCGGCGAGTGGGTCATGGTGGCGCCGTCGCGCGACGACCCGCAGGGCGTCTTCGACCTCGAGGTGCACAAGGCGCACTCGCGCGGCGGCGGCGACCCGCTCGTCGGGTACGTGTGGGGCGCGGGCAACTTCGAGACCGGCGACACTGTGCTGGTCGAGTACACCTTCAAGACCGGGGGCGAGGGCACGCCCGACGAGAACGGCCAGCTGCCGCTCATCGTCCACCAGCAGCTCTCCGTGCTCATGTGGCACCCCGGGACGAACCGCTTCGAGTTCAACCAGGGCCTCGCCGACGCGCAGACCATAGAGACCGAGTACGAGAAGTTCGGCCTCGCGGAAGGATGGGCCGAAGACGACCCGCAGAACGCGCCGTGGCGCACGGTGGTCGGCGGGGCCGCAGCGGTCGCCGCTGCGGCAGCCGCGATGGCGGCGTCAGCGGCGTCGGCGATCCGGCGCAAGGACCCGAAGGC
>VAUM01000439.1 GCA_005774595.1 Actinomycetota bacterium | reverse complement strand
GTCGTGGGAGCGCCGTCGACCGCGACCTCGAGCTTCTGGAGCGCGCCGGTGCCGGAGCCCTCGGACCCGGCGACCGCCACCACGCTGCCCCACTCGAGCCTCACGCCGCGCCCCCGCCCTCGCACGCCAGCGCCATGAACGCCTCGGCCAGCGCGCAGCACCGCTCCAACTCGCGCACCGCGATCCACTCGCTCGTGCCGTGCACGTCGCGCATCCCGCTCGCGAGCACGAGCGTCGGCACGCCGAGCGCCGCGATCACGTTCGCGTCGCTCCCGCCGCCCGTCGCGTAGCATCGCGGCTCCACACCCGCACGCTCGCACGCCGCGCGCGCCATCACCACCGCCGGCGAATCCTCGGCCAACGACTGCCCGCGGTACTCGCGCGTCCAGTGCACGTCGACGCTGCCGCCCTCGGACCGCGCCGCGTCGCGCATCGCCGCGTCCATCACCTCGCGGACGGCCTCCACACGCTCCTCGTCGAGCGAGCGGCACTCGCCCGTCATCGTCACCGACTCGGGCACCACGTTCGTCGCGCGCCCGCCCTCGATCGTCCCGACGTTCGCCGTCGTGCGCTCGTCGAGCCGCCCGAGCTGCATCGCCGCGACCGCCCGTGACGCCATGAGCAGCGCGGACCGTCCCTTCTCCGGCGCCACTCCCGCGTGCGAGGCGCGCCCGTGGAACTGCGCCACGAAGGTGTAGTGCGTCGGCGAGGCGGTCACGATGCCGCCGACCTCACCGTCGGCGTCGAACACGAACGCGGCCGCCGCGCCCTCGACCGCGTCGCGCGCGAGCTGCTTGGCGCCACGCAGGCCGACCTCCTCGCCCACCGTGAGCAGCACGCGCACCTCGGCGTGCGGCCGGCCGCTCTCTACCACGCGGCGCACGGCCTCCAGCACCGCCGCGATGCCGCCCTTGTCGTCGGCGCCCAGCACGGTGTCCCCGCCGCTCCGCACGACGCCGTCGGCGCTCACGGCCGGCTCCACGCACGCGCACGGCGGCACGCAGTCCATGTGCGCGCACAGCGCGATCGCGGAGCCCGGCGCCGTCGCCGGTAGCACGCACACGAGGTTCCCGGAGTCGCCGCCCACCGCGGCACCCGTTCCGTCCTCGGTCACCGTGAACCCGAGTCCGCGCAACTCAGCCGCGCAGTAGTCGCGCACACCCGCTTCGCGACCGGACGGCGAGTCGATGCGCACGAGCTCGAGGAACGTCCGCAGCAGCCGCTCGTCGCTCACGGCCGCGCCCGCCCCTACCCCAGCCGCGACGCGCGGCGCTTCACGGCCGCACCGATGAAGGCGCGGAACAGCGGCGCGGGCCGCGTG
>VAUM01000438.1 GCA_005774595.1 Actinomycetota bacterium | reverse complement strand
GTGCGCCACGCTCGGGGGATGCCGCGCGCCACGCTCGACGCGCTGACCTACCAGGTGGACGAGATCCTGACCTTCGACGTGTGCAAGCGCAGTCGCCCGTTCGACCAGCCGCTGTTCTTCGGCATG
Source organism: Actinomycetota bacterium (assembly GCA_005774595.1). Lineage (NCBI taxonomy): Bacteria > Bacillati > Actinomycetota > Actinomycetota bacterium. The sequence goes on along the minus strand of VAUM01000438.1, from coordinate 1,196 downwards.
TCGGTCCACGACCCGGTCATCGACTTCGACGTCACGCTCGCCGCCCTGACGCACGTGTTCGGCGACGTCTCCGTGGTGCGTTGGGACTTCCCTTGGCACCAGCCGCCCGAGCCGATGGCGTTCGAGTGGCTCAACGCCGAGTTCCTCGACCTGCTGCTCGTGGCATCCGGTGAGGGCGTGGCCGACCCGTCGAAGGTCGAGCGGATCGTGACGGGTGGCGCCGCGGGCGGGCGCGAGAGCAGCGGCCGCTAGCGCACGACGTAGAGCAGCACCGCGAGGACGTGCAGCGCGCTGCCGGCGATCACCCACAGGTGCCACACCATGTGGAAGTACGGCACGCGCTTGAACACGTAGAACGGCGTGCCCGCGGTGTAGGCGACGCCGCCGGCGACGAGCAGCCACAGCCCGGCCGCCGCGAGCGCCGCGAGCAGCGGCTTCATGGTGAAGATCACCGCCCAGCCCATGCCGAGGTAGATGACCGCCGAGACCCAGCCCGGCCGGTACGTCCAGAACGCTTCGAACGCGATGCCGAGGACGGCGAACCCCCAGATGGCGCCGAACAGCCACCAGCCACCGTGCTCGCGGATGGTGACGAGCGTGAAGGGGGTGTAGCTGCCCGCGATCAGTACATAGATGCCGGCGTGGTCGAGGATCTTGAGGACGTGCTTCGCGCGCCCCGGCAGCGCGTGGTAGAGCGTCGACGCCGAGTACTCGACCACGAGCGAGATCCCGAACACGATCGCGCCGGCGAGCTTGAAGCCGTCGTGTGCGCGGGTCGCGAAGACGGTGAGCGCCACCAGTGCTGCGATCGCCCCGGCGATGCCCACCCCGTGCGTGACCGAGTTGGCGATCTCCTCGCCGAGGCGGTACGGGCGGCGGTCGCGGTGCGCGCGGGCGAGGACGGGGCCGGCGGCGGCGGTCTGCTCGGAGCTGCTGCTCACGGTCTGTGGCGTCCCTTCCGGGTGGGTCGTGCGGCGGGCACCAATGCTACCACCGCGCTGCTCAGCGTATGTGGAGACGATGGGGGATCTGCGGCGAGGCGAGTTCGCGCAGCGCGTCGGAGGCGACCCACCCCGCCGCGTGCAGCGGCCGTCCCACGCAGCGGCGCCCCGCGCCTCATGGGTATGAACGAGTCGAGGGCGAGGAGCCGCCGTGAGCGTCGAGGTCTACACGTCGTGGGTCGAGGGCTTCGTGAG
>VAUM01000437.1 GCA_005774595.1 Actinomycetota bacterium | reverse complement strand
GGGGACGGGGTACGGGACGTCGGCGACGATCGCGCGGTCGCCCGCCCCCGCCTCTGCCAGCACCTCGCCGAGCAGCACGATCGCGCTGCCGCCCACCTCGGACGGCTCGATGACGGCCACGAGCCCGGCGACCGACTCGGACAGCCCGATGGCGTACTCGATGACGGCTTCGGACTGCAGCTCGGACTCGGCGTCCGGGACGAGCACGAGCGTCCTGGCGCCCGACGGGATGCGGACCGGGTCGAAGCACGCGTCCCCGTAGAGCCGGACCGCACCCTCGCAGACGCCGACCTCGCCCGTCGGCGTGAAGACGACATCGGCGCCGGCTGCGTGCGACTCGGCGATCAGGTGATGGAAGGCGGCGTGGCCGCTCGCGGAGACCTCGGACTGGGCGGGCTGGATGACGGCGACGCGCATGAAGGCCCCCTCGCCTAGCGGGACCGCCGCGTCCCCTTCGCCCGCGGCGTGCGGGCCCTCGACGATCCTGACGTAGACTTCTTCCCCGCCTCGCGCGAGGGGCAATCCGGCGACACGCACATCCGCCACGGACCGCGGCGCGTCGTCACCACGATCACAGGCGCGCCGCACGTCTCGCACGGCTCGGCGGTCGTCTCGATGTCACCGTGGGTGATGAGCGGGTACGAGGTCTTGCACTCCTCGTACTCGCTGCAGCGGGCGAAGCGCTTCAGCGTCTTGGCGGACCGCTGCGCGATGATGCGCCCCTCGCGGCCGGCAGCGGAGCACGCCGGGCACGCGCCGATGTCGATGGTCGGCTCGTGGTTCGTCGGGCACGCGGGGTCGAGGCAGCGCACGACGGGCTTCGAGCGGAACTGCGTGATCGACACGCGGGGCGTCCCGCATTCGGCGCACAGCTCGCCTGCGGGCTCGACCTTGCCCTGCGGCAGCGGGTAGGTCACGTCGCAATCGGGCCACCCGGCGCATCCGACGAACTGGCCTCTGACCTTCGCCGAGCTCTTCACGAGCAGGTCGTGGCCGGACTTGGGGCAGACGCCGACCTTCGCGTCCTCGTGGCCGGCCTCGGCGAGGATCGCCGCGATCTCGTCGATGTTGGCGATGAGCGCCGTCATCACGTCGGCGAGCAGGGCGCGCGAGTGCCCCACGACCGCGGCCCGGGTGCTCGACCCTCCGGCGATCGCGTCCATCTCGTCCTCGAGCTCGTGCGTCATCCCGGGCGTGGTGATGCGCTCGGCGTACTTGCCGAGCGCCTCCACGACCCCCCGGCCGAGGCAGGTCGGCTGGGCCGGGTCGTTCTCGATGTAGCGCACCTCGTAGAGCCGCTCGATGATGGAGTGGCGGGTCGCCTTC
>VAUM01000436.1 GCA_005774595.1 Actinomycetota bacterium | reverse complement strand
CGCCCGTCCGTGATCGCCCCTCCCCCGAGGCCGCCGCCCTCATCGGCAGTACAGGGCAGACGTCAGAGCACCTCGGCCTCGCGCGCCAGCACGGTGACCCGGTCGCGCAGAACCTCCGCGACACCGCGACCCACCCGCACCGCACCGATCCGCCCACCGGCCCGGAACCTGACCACACATGCGGCACTGCTGACCAGCAGCGGACCGTGCGACTTGAGAATCACGATCTCGCTCCCCGGGTCGAAGCGATCCTCTCGGCGGCGCACCACCACGGAGTCGAGCTCCGTCTCCGCGAGCGCGACCCCGGTGGGCGTGACGATCTCGAGCGTGAGCGACATCAGGCCGTCGCCTCCCTGGACGCATCGGGCTCCGCGTCCTGCGAGGTGGCGGGCATCTCGGCCACACCCGCGGCGGCCACCGCGGCCGCGACGACAGGCTCAGCGAGATCGCCGGCATGCCCGCGCTGCCGCTCGAGTGCCTCGAGCAGCGTGCCGGCCATGAAGAACGCCTGCTCGGGCACGTCGTCGCAACGGCCCTCGCAGATCGCCTCGAAACCGTCGAGCGTGTCGGTGAGCGACACGTACCGCCCTTCGATGCCCGTGTACTGCTCGGCGACGTGGAACGGCTGGGAGAGGAACTTCTGCAGGCGGCGCGCGCGGGTGACGACCGTCTTGTCTTCCTCGGACAGTTCCTCGACGCCGAGGATCGCGATGAGGTCCTGGAGCGCGCCGTAGCGTTGGAGGTACGACTTCGTCTCGCGCGCCACCCGGACGTGCCGTTCGCCGACGACGGCGGGCTCGAGGATCTGCGAGGTGGACTGCAACGGGTCGATCGCCGGGTACAGCCCCATCTCGGCGATGCGGCGCGAGAGCACCACCGTCGCGTCGAGGTGCGAGAACACCGACGCCGGGCCCGGGTCGGCGAGGTCGTCGGCGGGCACGTACACCGCCTGGACGCTGGTGATGGCGCCGCTGGCGGTCGAGGCGATGCGCTCCTGGAGCTGGCCGACCTCGGTGAACAATGTCGGCTGGTAGCCGACCTCTGAGGGGATTCGCGCGCGCAGCAGCGAGACCTCGAGGCCCGCCTGCACGAACCGGTAGATGTTGTCGAAGAACAGCAGGACGTCGGTCTTCTCGAAGTCCCGGAAGTACTCGGCGGTGGTCAGCGCGCACAGCGGGACGCGGAACCGCGCGCCGGGCGGCTCGTTCATCTGCCCGAAGTAGAGCACCGCGCGCTCAAGCACCCCCGCGCGGCGCATCTCACGCCACAGGTCGTTGCCCTCGCGCGTGCGCTCGCCGATGCCGCCGAAGACGCTCACACCCCGAT
>VAUM01000435.1 GCA_005774595.1 Actinomycetota bacterium | reverse complement strand
GTCCTGCTGCGCGGGATCGACGCGCCGCAGCTCGACTTGGTCGTCGTGTGGCCAAGGCAGCCCGTGCCCACGGCCGCCGCATACCGCGCGTTCGACGCCGCACCGTCGCCCGTCCAGCCGTCCCCTGACGCGCTGCTCGCAGCCCTCGAGTCGGCCGACCGGACCGGCGTCGCCGCGCACCTGTTCAACGTGATGACGTCCGCCTCGGCGGGGCTCGTCCCGGTCATCGCCGACGCGCTCGCGCTCGTCGGCGCCATGGACGGCGTCGAGGGCGCGGCGATGTGCGGCTCGGGGTCGGCGGTGTTCGGCATCACAGCTGGTCAGCGAGCCGCCGAGCGATGCGTGGCAGCCGCCCGCGCACGCGGTTGGTGGGCCGTCGCGACCCGCACCGCCGTTCGTCGCGGTACGGTTGTTGCTTCCTCGGCAGGTGACGGAGGGGCGGCGTAGAATACGCCATCGGTGCGGCGCGGACACGGGCGCCGCGCCACGCGGCTCGCACCGCGGGAACCGGCGAGGGGACCGATGAAGATCACGAAGGTGTCACTGCGGCCCGTCTCGATGCGCAAGGTGTGCGCGATCGCGAGCATCGTCATCGACGACGCCGTCGTCGTCCACGACCTGCGGGTGGTCGACGGCGAGAAGGGCCTCTTCGTCGCGATGCCCTCGCGCAAGCTGCCGAACGGCGACTTCCGCGACGTGGTGCACCCCGTCAGCGCCGAGGCCCGCGTCGTCATCCAGGACGCCGTCCTCGAGCGCTTCGCCGCGGAGGGCGGCATCGGCGCGTTCCGCGACCGTGCAGCAGACGAGGCCCAACCCGCGAGCTGACGCTTCCGCGCGCATCTCTGCTGCGTGCCCTCGGCGAGAGCCGCCGCCTCTGCGCGTGCCCCGCGCACCCCTGCGCTACACTATCGGGTGCTCTTGATGGGGTGTCGTCCAATGGCAGGACTCGGGATTTTGGTTCCCGCTATCGAGGTTCGAATCCTCGCACCCCAGCCATACCTGACCCTACGTGCCGGGAGAGTCGCGAAGTTGAGCCCGTCCGCCATCATCCTCGCCGCCGGCGAGGGCAAGCGCATGAAGTCCGACCTGCCGAAGGTGGCGCACGCCATTCTCGGGCGCCCGCTCGCGGGCTGGGTCGTCGCTGCGGCGCGCGAGGCCGGGGCCGAGGACGTGGTCGTCGTCACCGGACACGGCGCGGACAAGGTCGAGCCGCTCCTGGGCGGTGTGCGCTTCGCTCGTCAGGAGCAGCAGCTCGGCACCGGCCACGCCGTGCAGTGCGCCGAGTCCGCGATGGGCGGCCGCGGCGGCTCGGTCGTGGTGCTGGCGGGCG
>VAUM01000434.1 GCA_005774595.1 Actinomycetota bacterium | reverse complement strand
GTTCACGAAGTAGGCGGGTAGCGTCCGCACCTGACACCCGGTCTCGAGCAGGTCGAGATACGACCGCGCGGTGGGCGGCGAGACGCGCGCGTCGGCGGCCAGGTCGCTGAAGTTCACCAGCCCCGAGGTCCTGCCCATCGCCATCGCCAGCACCCTGCCGAACGCCTGCAGGTCCTCCACGCGTGCGAGTTGCCTGAGGTCGCGCTCTACGAACGTGAGCCGGTAGGAGTCGTAGAAGTCCCTGCGATCCGCGGGGCTTAAGGCGAGCGCTGCGGGCATCGCGCCGCGCACGGCGAGTCGCCGCACGGTGTCCGCGGCCCCGGCCTGCACGGCAGGAAGCGCGCCGATGGCCTCCTCGCCGTCCCCTGTCGCCGCGAACAGGACGTCCACGGTGCGCGGAGCCGGGGCGCCCGCCAACTCCGACCAGGTGAACGTCCCCAGTTCGGCCCACGCGCTACGGCCTGCGAGCGACTCGGTCACGCTGCGCATCTTCAGCAGGTTCGCGGAGCCGGTCAGCAGGAACATCCCGGGAGTCCGGCCCTCGTCCACCGCGATCTTGATCTCGCGCAGGAGATCGGGGGCGAGCTGCACCTCGTCGATGACGGTGAACCCGCCCTGCCGGACAAGAGCGCGAGGGTCATCCAGAGCCGTCTGCAGCAGCGTCGCGTCGTCCAGGCTGAGATAGCTGCCCGAACGCTCCGCGAGAACGGCCTTGGCGAGCGTCGACTTGCCCACCTGCCGAGGACCCGCGATGACCACGACGGGGAACGACCGCAGAAGCCGGTGGACGCGCTCCGTGAGATGTCGTCTCAGCATCGTCATATGTTGCATATTGAAAGCCTGGTGTTGAGATTGCAACATACGCCAAGCGACGCACGGTGCCTCGGACGGCCGGCCCTACGCGCAGCCGGTGTCGTCCTCGCTGAACGCGTGCCGCGTGTACAGGCGCATCTGCGGACCGGGCTCGAAGCCCATCGTGCGGTAGAGCATCGCGCCTTCGTGGCTCGCCTGAAGCGTGACCAGGCCGATGCCCTCGCGCTCCGCCCACTCGACCGCGAGGCGCACGAGCGCGCTGGCGACACCGCGGCGACGCCACTCGGGGACGACGAACATGCCGAACAGGTATGCATGCCGCCCGTCGACGACCCGGTAGCCGGGCGGCATCTGCACCACGCCTGCGGTCAGCGCGCCCACCGGCTCCCCGTCCGCCTCGGCTACCCACCCGGCGAAGCGCCCCGCGCCGGCCTCCGCGCGGGCCCACGCCGCCGTGGCGTCGGCGACCTCGGCCATGCGCGCCTCGTCGGCGGCATCGAGCTCGCGCAGCATCCGGCTG
>VAUM01000433.1 GCA_005774595.1 Actinomycetota bacterium | reverse complement strand
GTACTCCGCGGCGGCGTTCCTGCTCATGGGCGTGGTGCCGTTCGCCGTCGGGATCTCGACGGTGCTCGCCGGCGCGTGGCGTTGGCGCGACCTTCGCACCGCGCGGTGCGGTACCCTGTCACCGCAACGAACGCCACGCCCGCCGCTGGAGGCGACGATATGACCAAGCGCGCGCTCATCACGGGGCTGACGGGCCAGGACGGCTCGTACCTCGCAGAACTCCTGCTCGACCGCGGCTACGAGGTCTTCGGGCTCGTGCGTCGCAGTTCGTCGGAGACCACCGAGCGGGTCGATCACATCCTCGACCGCATCCAGCTCGTCGCCGGCGACCTGCTCGACGAGTCATCGCTGCTCACCGCCATCGACGAGTCCTCTCCCGACGAGGTCTACAACCTGGCCGCGCAGTCGTTCGTAGCCGACTCGTTCAAGGAGCCGGTCTACACGGCCAACGCCGACGCGCTCGGCGTCACGCGCATGCTCGAGGCGATCAGGCGCATCAAGCCCGACGCCCGCTTCTACCAAGCGTCGTCCTCGGAGATGTTCGGCAAGGTCGCCGAGACGCCGCAGACCGAGACGACCCCGTTCCATCCGCGGTCACCGTACGGTGTCGCGAAGGTCTACGGCTACTTCATCACGATGAACTACCGCGAGAGCTATGGCATGCACGCGAGCAACGGCATCCTGTTCAACCACGAGTCGCCGCGCCGCGGCATCGAGTTCGTGACGCGCAAGATCACCGACGGCGTCGCGCGCATCAAGGCGGGCAAGGCCACCGAGCTGCGTCTCGGCAACCTCGACGCCAAGCGTGACTGGGGCTTCGCGGGCGACTACGTCGAGGCGATGTGGCTCATGCTCCAACAGGACGAGCCGGGCGACTACGTGGTCGCGAGCGGTGAGACCCACACGGTCGGCGAGTTCGCCGAGATCGCATTCTCGCGCGTCGGCCTCGACTGGTCCGAGTACGTGGTGATCGACGAGCGCTTCATGCGCCCGGCCGAGGTCGAGCTGCTCCTCGGCGACGCGTCGAAGGCCAAGACGGTGCTGGGCTGGACGCCGCGCGTCGCGTTCCGAGAACTCGTCGAGATGATGGTCGACGCCGACCTCGCGCGCCACGGGGTCGCGTAGCACCGAGACGCGCCGGCCCGCCCGCGGGCTTGCGCTAGAATCGCTCGTGCACCCCGCCTGCCCGCCTGCCACCTTCGGGAGCGCCTGATGCCTTCTTCCCACGACGAGTTCACCGCCGCCTGCGAGCTCATCCCCGGCGGAGTCAACTCCCCGGTCCGCGCGTACAAGTCGGTCGGCATCGAGCCGAGGTTCGTCGCGAGCGCGTCCGGCTCGCACA
>VAUM01000432.1 GCA_005774595.1 Actinomycetota bacterium | reverse complement strand
GCCCAGCGACGCGCTCCCGCCCTGAGGCATCTCCCAGACCTTGAACATGCCGAGCACCGCGCACAGCGCGATGGTCAGCGCGGCCTCGACGAGCACGACCGTGTGCCTGCGTGCCATACAGACGACCTCCCGGTCCCTACGTGACCGGGAACGCCCGCGCGCAAGAGAGGGTCCACCGTGGTTGCCGACCCGCATTACCGGGACGGTCGTTCGGTCGCGGGTCGAGATCCCGCCTCTCAGCCGCACGAGCGGCTCCCGATCAGGTGTGCGACTGTGGCGCGATGTTCCCACACGCGCGCCGGCGCGGCAAGGGGCCTCCGGGACGCGGCGCTACTCGCAGGCGCGCAGGTACGGGTACGGGTTCGCCGCGAAGCCGCCGCCCGGGTGGTATTCGAAGTGGAGGTGCGGCGCACCGCCGCGCGCGTTGCCCGTGTCGCCGACGTAGCCGATGAGCTGGCCTTTCTTCACGCGGCCCGACCGCACGGCCCAGCCGGCGAGGTGCGCGTAGTAGAACGCGTCGCCGTTGTCGGCCTTGAGCCAGATCGTCTTGCCTCCGAGGCCGCCTTCCTTGGACTTCACCGTGCCGGACAGTGTCGCCACGCAGGGCGTGCCCGACTTCGCCATGATGTCGGTCCCCTTGTGCGTCCGTCCCCCGCTGCGCGGGGCACCCCAGGTGTTGCCGTAGTAGCACGCGCCCTGGACCGGGAAGACCCACCCGAGCGAGCCCTTCGGGATCCCCGGCGTGAAGCCTGAAGACGAGCCGGACGCCTTCTTCTGCAGCGCCTCGTACTGCGCCTGCTTCGACGCGAGCTTCGACTGGAGCCGCTGATTGGCCTTGCGCCGCGCCGCCGTCGCCGCCTGCAGGTTCTTCTTCTCGGACGCGATGCTCGCGCGCTGCGCCGCCAAGCGCGCCTGCAGAGACTCCACCCGCGCCACGGCGCCCGCATCCGCGCGGCCGATGCGGTACAGGAAGTCGAGGCGCGTCTGCATGTCCTCGTAGCTGTCCGCCGCGAGGATGACGTCGAGGATGCCGAGGCCGGTGCTGTTGCGATACATGATCGCGACGCGATCGCTGAGCGTGCTTCGCGCCTCGGAGAGCTCCTGTTCGGTGGCGGCCAGTTGACGATCGAGCTTCTCGAGCTTGAACTCGCTGGCCTCGAGCGCGTCGGCGGCGCGTTCGTAGTCGCGTCCCGCCTGGCGGACCTCCTTCTTGAGCCGCGCGAGCTGGTCCGCCACGGACTCCGCATGCGCCGGAGGCACGCTCGCGAACACGAACGCGGCGGCAAGGGCGAGCAGAACCGCTCGCCGCGCGACACCTGTGCGTGGCGCGCCTCTCACCTGCCGAACGCCTCCCCCATCCCCCGGTAGACC
>VAUM01000431.1 GCA_005774595.1 Actinomycetota bacterium | reverse complement strand
GTGAGAGACATCGAGAAGATGGCGGCTGCCGGCCAAGGCATCCTCGCCGACTACGTCGCCGACCCCGCGCCGTTCACGACGCTCGTGCTGTCGGCCGCCAAGCCGGACAAGCGCACTCGCCTGTACAAGGTCTGCGAGTCCGCCGGCTACGTGAGCGAGTTCAAGGCGCCGAAGCGCGCCGCGTTCGGCAAGGCGGGGGAGTATGGCGGCAAGGTAGTGGAGATGTTCTCCGCGCGCGGCAAGCGCATCGGCAAGCAGGCCGCCGAGCAGCTGGTCGAGGCGGTGGGCGAGGACCTACGACGCCTGTCGATCGAGGTCGGAAAGGCGTGCGCGTACGTCGGCGACGCGGATACCGTCACGGGCGCGGACATCGACGCCGTGCTGTCGCTGGCCGCTCCGACGTCGGTGTGGGACTTCATCGACGCGTTCGGCGAGCGCGACACCCGCGAGGCCCTCAAGCTGCTGGCCGGGCTCATCTCGGAGGGCGAGACGCCGATCGGCCTTTGGGGACTGACGCTGATGCATCTGCGTCGGCTGCTCGCCGCCCGCGCGATGCTCGACCGCGGCGAGCGCACGCCCGCGATCATGCGCGAGCTGGGCCTCAAGAGCGACTGGCACTGCCGCAAGATCGAAGGGCAGGCGAAGCGGTACACGGCTGCGGAGCTTGAGTGCGCGCTGCGCGAGGCGGCCGCGACCGAGCAGACAATGAAAACGAGCCGGGATGACCGGCTCGCTCTCGAACGCTGGATCGCCCGCGTGTGCGGGGGGTGTGCCGCCTAGGGCCTACGAACCCATCCGCTTCACGGCGCCCATGACGCCGGACTTGCGGTTGGCGGCCTGGTTCTTGTGGATGACGCCCTTGCTGGCCGCGACGTCGAGCGCCTTGCAGGCCTCTGCGGCCTTCTCGGCCGCGACGGCGGCGTCCCCGGCCTCGACGGCCTGGCGCGCGCGCTTGACCGCGGTCTTGAGCGACGAGCGGACGGCCTTGTTGCGGGCCTGCGCCTTCGCGTTGGTGATGACGCGCTTCTTCTGGCTCTTGATGTTCGCCAACTTCTCGGTTCCTTCCACGCCTCGTGATTGTGGTGCCCTCCGCAGTGGGGTGCGGACGAACCTGCACACTCTAACACACGCCCCCGGGCGGTTCCAGCGATTCGAGGCGGCTCGACGGACGGGCCCGTAGTGACGGCAGGGACGCGAAGGGGCTACCATCGACGCAGCGGGTCTTTGAGCGCTTCTGGCGCAAGCGAGCGCTCGTGCGGCACGGGGTGGACGTGCAGCGTCCGAGGGGGGTGATGTCGGTGACGATCGACGACACGATTCGTGAGGTGCTGGCACCCCTCGTTGGCAAGCCCGTGGCCGAGATCTGCATCCGCT
>VAUM01000430.1 GCA_005774595.1 Actinomycetota bacterium | reverse complement strand
CTGACGAGGAGCGCAAGGCCGCGAACGAGCCGGTCAAGCTAGTCCCTCCCAAGGAGGTTCCGGCGTCGGCGCCGTTCTTCGTCGAGTACGTGAAGCGCGACCTCATCGAGCGTCTCGGTGCCGACAAGGTGTACAGCGGCGGGCTCCGGGTGTATACGACGCTCGACCCCAAGCTCCAGGCAACTGCCGAGAAGGCCGCCAAGCAGCTTAGAGGCAAGGACCCGGAGGTCGCTATCGTGTCGATCCGGCACGGCGACGGCTCGGTCGTAGCGATGGTGGGCGGCAGGGACTTCTCGGCGAATCAGTTCAACCTCGCCGCCCAGGGTCGCCGCCAGCCGGGGTCGGCGTTCAAGCCGTTTGTGCTCGTCGCGGCACTGGAGAAGGGCATGCGACCGCAGCGCGTCTACAGCGCGCGGCCCTACGCAGTCCCAGTCAAAGACGGCGTGTGGAACGTTCAGAACTACGAGAACGCGAAGACCGCGCCTGCCATGACGCTGCAGGCGGCGACCAACTGGTCGGTGAACGCCGTCTACGCCCGGCTCATCATGGAGGTCGGCGCCGAGCAGGTCGCGACGGTGGCGAAGCGCATGGGGATCATGACGCCGGTCAATCCGGATCCGGCTATCGCGCTCGGCGGGCTTCGCACAGGCGTCTCCCCGCTTGAGATGGCGTCGGCGTACGGCACCCTCGCGTCCGGCGGGCTTCACGTGGCCCCGAGCGGCATCGCTCGCGTCACCGATGATGACGGCCGCGTGCTGTATCGCCCGGACCGCGCTGCCGAGCGGGTTCTCGGCAAGGGCGTGGCAGTGCAGACCTCGCTCATGCTGCACGATGTGGTGGAACAGGGCACCGGGCAGGCTGCGCGCGTCGGGGCGTGGGCTGCGGGCAAGACCGGGACAACACAGTCGTATCGTGACGCGTGGTTCGTGGGATGGTCCGGCGATCTCGCCACGGCGGTGTGGGTAGGGTACCCGCAAGCGCAGATCGACATGACCAACGTCCACGGGATCAAGGTGACCGGTGGGAGCTATCCCGCCAAGATCTGGGCGCAGTACATGCGAAGCGCCATAGATCAGCGTTCGCGTGCGGTGACGCCGGCGGCGAAGGCCGAGGCTACCGACCAGGTCCTCGTCCGCGTGTGCCAGGAGTCTATGCTACTGGCGAACCAACGATGCCCGAGCACGGTGGATATCTACCTCGCCCCGGGACTCGTGCCGAAGGGCGTCTTCACTCTTCACTAGCGCCGAGGATGCCCGGGGAGATCATGGACCACTACCGAACGCTGCAAGTGACGCGAGACGCCGAGCCCGAAGTGATCGAGCGCGCCTACCGCGCGCTTTCGCTGAAGTACCACCCCGACACCGCCCGCGACAC
>VAUM01000429.1 GCA_005774595.1 Actinomycetota bacterium | reverse complement strand
CTGGCGGGCGTCGGCGATCACCGTGCGGCAGCGTGCGTCATCCGCCAGCGTCGAACCGACGAAGAGCTTCGACGCGCGCTCGACCGCGGGGTTGATCTCCACCACGTCGAGCCGGGTGATCGGGTAGCCGAGCGCGGTCGCTGCTGTCGAGCCGGTGCCGAGGCCGATCACGAGGACGTCGTCGGCGGCCGCCGGGGCGCACTGGATCGCCAGGTGTGCGAGCAGTTCGGTGGTCTGCGCGTCCAAGAACTGGCCGGCGCCTTCGACGAGCCCGGATGTCCGCAGCTGGAGCGCGCCGTCGGGCGTTCGCAGCACCGCGACGCGACCCTGGGCGGTGTCCTCGAGGAACTCGACCTTGGTGTCGACGACGTACCGCTTGAAGGTCGCGAGGTCCACGAAGTCCGAGGTGGACGACATCCTCACGTTGAGGGCGACCACGGGTTCCTCCACGCCCAGCGCGATGGCGAAGGTCAGCCCGGCGATGGTCACGACCGCGAGAGTCGTCGCAGCCCGCTTGCCGGGTCTCGGGTCCACGGAGAGCATGAGCAGCCCCACGCCGAGGTTCACGCACGCGGCGACGACCGTCGTCCACTGCACCCCGACCGCCGGGATGAGCAGGAATCCCGCGATCGTCGAGCCGAGCACCGATCCGAGCGTGTTCACCGAGTACACCGTGCCCACATCGTGCCCGACGGTCTGCATCGAAGTGGTCGCGATACGCGAAACGACCGGGAAGCTCGCGCCCATGAACACGGTGGGAAGTGCCATGACGAGGAACGCCGTGGCGAACTGGACGGCGAGGAACATGCCGAATGATGCGCCGACCCCGCGGTACAGCAGGAAGTAGACCGTGGGCAGCGCCCGGATGATGGGGATGCTCAGCACCCCGAAGACTCCGACCCCGAGCTCCAGAAGGGCGAAGAGCCTGACCGACGACGTCGCGCGGTCCGCCAGCCGTCCGCCCGCGTAGCCCCCCACGGCGAGGCCGGTCATGAACGCCGCGAGCATCAGCGAGACTGCGTAGACCGTGGATCCGAAGACCAGGGCGAGCTCTCTGGTCCACACGACCTCGTAGATGAGCGCCGCTGCTCCGGAGAACGCGAACGCCCAGCTGACGAGCCTGCGCGGCATGGGGCGCCCCGCGCCCTTCTCGGAGTGCGTCTCTGACCGCTTGGAACCGCGCTTGCTCATGACGTCCTTCGAGCCGCATCCTGCTAGGCGTAGTCTACACTGGCACAAACCGGTGCGATGCTCGTACGCAAGGAGGGGCAGTGCCTCCCGCTCTGACCGTCGCGGTCATCCTCAACAACTACTTCCATGACGTCGCCACCGCGTTCCTCTTCGCGTCCGCGCTCATCATGTGGGGGCTCATCC
>VAUM01000428.1 GCA_005774595.1 Actinomycetota bacterium | reverse complement strand
GCCGAGGCCCGCGCCCATGCGCCGCTCGACGTCGGCGGCGGTCTCCCATTCGAGCAGCCTGCGGTGCGAGACGCCCATGCGCCACAGCGCGCGCACGATCGCGTCGAGGTGCAGCTGCGCCTGGTGCGGCAGCAGCGCGAGCGTGAGCAGCGCGCGCGCCGAGTCGCGGCCGAAGTCGCGCCAGGCGGTGCGGGCCGAGGTCCCGAACGAGACGGACTTGGGCGGGAAGAGGACCGAGTCGGCGAGCGAGAAGTACGCGGGGAAGAAGAGCACCGCGAGCATGACCGCGCCCCACAGCACGCCGTGGCGGGGCATGAGGTACCAGCCGGCCGCGATGAGCAGCAGCATCGTCGGCGAGAACAGCGAGCGGCGCAGGTTGTCGTAGATCTTCCAGCGGTGCAGCCACGACAGCGGGTTGGCCTCGGAGCCGTCCTCGGTGCGTACGCGCGGCATGAGCCACGGCAGCGTCTGCCAGTCGCCGCGGACCCAGCGGTGCAGCCGCGCGGCCTGCGCGGTGTAGCTCGCGGGGTAGTCGTCGAAGACCTCGACGTCGGAGACGAGCGCGGTGCGCAGGTAGTTGCCCTCGAGCAGGTCGTGCGAGAGCAGGGTGTTGTCGGGGACGCGCCCGTCGAGGACGGCCTCGAACACGTCGACCTCGTAGATGCCCTTGCCGGTGAACGAGCCCTCGCCGAAGACGTCCTGGTAGGTGTCGGACACGGCCCCGGCGTACGGATCGATGCCGGTCACGCCCGAGTACAGCCAGGCGAAGAACGAGCGGCCCGCGGCCGGCAGCGACATGCCCACCCGCGGCTGGACGAGGCCGTAGCCTGCGGTGACGCGCCGCCGCTTCGGGTCGAACACGGCGCGGTTGAGCGGGTGCGCGATGGTCGCGATGAGCTTCGCGGCGCCGTCGCGCGGCAGGATCGTGTCGGCATCCAGCGTGATGACGAAGACGGTGTCCGAGGCGGTCGCGGTGTCGCCGATGACGTGCTCGAACGAGGTCTCCGAGTCGCCGCGCAGGAAGCGGTTGAGCTCGACGAGCGCACCGCGCTTGCGCTCCCAGCCCATCCACAGGCCCTCGGTCTCGGCGAGCCGGCGGCCGCGCACCAGGCCGATGAACGGCTCGAACCCGGCTTCGGCGAGGTAGCGCTCGTTGAGCGCGGTGATGCCCTTCACGGCCGCCTCGGTGACGGCGGCATCGCGTCCGGTGAGCCGCTCGGGCGCCGCCTTCAGGTCCCCGAGCAGCGCGAAGCGAAGCGACGGGTCGGGGTTGGCGAGGTAGGCGCGCTCGAGGTTGTCGATGACGTGTTGGGTGGCGGCTGCCGAGGAGAGCAGCGCCGGGACGACGACGAGCGTGCGGTGCGTCGGGTCGATCGGCTGGCGGAAGTCG
>VAUM01000427.1 GCA_005774595.1 Actinomycetota bacterium | reverse complement strand
CATCTACCGCGTGAAGGAGTTCGTCAACAGAACGCGCGAGCTGGCGGCGCTGGAGTCTTGGCACTCCGGGGCGGCGTCGCGCCTCGGGATCGTGTGGGGGCGCCGCCGGGTCGGAAAGACGATGCTGCTCCAGCGATTCGCGGCCGACAAGCGCGCCGTCTTCCACACCGCGGCCGGCCGTCCCGCCGCCGATGAGCTGCGCATCATCTCGGAGTCCGTCGCCGCACTGGGACTCGACGCGATCCGTGATCTGCAGCAGCGCCCCTTCACCGGCTGGGATGACGCACTCGACTTCCTCGCGACCGCGGCTCGCGCCGAGCCGCTGCTCCTCGTGCTCGACGAGTTCCCCGAGCTCAAAGCCACCGCCCCCGAGGTCGAGGGCGTTCTGCGCGCGTTCCTCGACCGGGCGGGCGGTGGCACGCACCTACGCATCCTCATCTGCGGGTCCGCGGTGCGCACGATGCAGGCGATGCAGGAGGAGCGCGCTCCGCTCTACGGCCGCTTCGGTCTGGCGTTGCAGGTGCACCCCTTCGATCCGCACGAGGCCGCGCTGATGCTTCGTGACCTGGAGCCGACGGATCGTGCACTCGTGTGGGGCCTCGTCGGCGGGGTGCCGCTGTACCTCTCGTGGTGGGACCAGGCGGCGCCGGTCCGTGAGAACCTGGAGCACCTGTTCTGCGCGCCGGGAGCGCTGCTGCTGACCGAGGGGCAGCTCCTGCTCGCCACCGAGGGCGATGCGAGCGGCCTGGCTGGCATCGCGCTCAAGGCGATCGCCGCGGGGCGCACGAAGCATGGCGAGGTCCGTGATGCCGTGGGCGTGGAACCCTCCCGGCTCCTCGCGCGGCTGGTCGAGTTGCGCCTCGTCGAACAGCTCGTACCGGTCACGGAGAATCCGGAGCGCACGCGCCGCAAGATCTACCGCATCGCCGACAACTATCTGGCGTTCTGGCTCGGCCGCGTCGAGCGGTACCGCTCGCAGATCGAGCGCGGACTGGGGTCGTCGGTGGCCGCGCTCCTCGAGTCCGGTCTCGACGATGCGATGGGCGCCCCGTGGGAGGATGCGTTCCGGCGTCATCTGATCCGCGAGGTGGCCGCCGGATCGCTGCCGAGCGAGATCGCGGCGCTGGGGCAGTGGTGGAACGACGACAGTTCGGTCCAGATCGACGCCGTGGGGCTCGCCGGACGCTCGTCACTGCCGGTGCTGCTCGGCGAGGCGAAGTGGGGTTGCGTCGAGAGCGCGCCCGCCTTGGTGCGGACGCTTCAGGAGAAGGCGCAGGCCCTGTCGGCCGCTGCCGACAAGCCCACGTACGCCGTGTGTGCCCGCGAGCGGCTGACCGATGTGCCGACAGGCGTCCACGCGTACACCGCTGCGGACATCTTCAGCCTGTAGTCT
>VAUM01000426.1 GCA_005774595.1 Actinomycetota bacterium | reverse complement strand
CGGCAGACGGGCTCGCGGACGTCGTCGAGCGCGTCACCGGCGCCCGTCCACCCGCTCGCGCGGGCATCGCGGACGCGCTCGACGCCGCCCGCGACGCCGGCGGTACCGCCGGCGTGCTCGCGACGGGCAGCCTGACGGTCGCCGCCGAGGTGCGCACCGCGCTCGCGGAGGCCGCTGCCGACACCGAGCCGTCACCCTGACGCACCCCTGCGTACGCACGCCGTTCTGCTAGAATCGCGCGGGAGCACGCCCGCCGGGCGCGCTCGTCCGCACCGCGCACGCGAAAGGGAACAGATGGCCGACGTCTTCGCGCCGATCCTGAACAGCCCCGAGTTCACGCTGGCCAAGCAGCTGTGCTTCCTCTTCTACTTCGTGTTCAGCGTCGCGCTGATCTTCTGGACGTGGCGTGACGCGAGCAAGCGCGGAGCGATGGCGTGGTTCTGGGCACTGGTCGCGCTCTTCTTCAACGTCGCCGGCTGGGCCATCTACCTCATCGTGCGTCCGCCCGAGTACGCCGCCGACGTGCGCGAGCGCGAGCTGGAGATCCAGGCCAAGGAGGCCTCGCTCCAGCGCGAGGTCGAGACCTGCCCGGCGTGTCTCAAGCCGGTCGAGAAGGACTACCTGATCTGCCCGTCGTGCATGAAGAAGCTGCGCAAGCAGTGCACCGAATGCGGCCGCGCCCTCAAGCTCGACTGGGGCGTGTGCCCGTACTGCAAGACGAAGCAGTAGCCCACCCGGCGGACAGCCGGCTGCAACCGCAACGCCCGCCCCGCCGTGTGCGGGGCGGCTCCATCTGGTGAGGAGTTCCACAGATGCCCGACATCTCGGTCAAGCTGCCCGACGGGTCCGCCCTCGCCGTGCCCGAGGGCTCCACCGTCCTCGACGTGGCCGCCGCCATCGGGCCGCGCCTCGCGCAGGCCGCCATCGTCGGCACGATCGACGGCGCCTTCGCCGACCTCGGCACGGTCGTGCCTGACGGCGCCTCGGTCGCGATCGTCACCGAGCGCTCGCCCGAGGCGCTCGAGGTGCTGCGCCACTCGGCCGCCCACGTGATGGCCGAGGCCGTGAAGCAGCTGTTCCCGCTGGCGAAGTTCGGCATCGGCCCGTCGATCGAGGACGGCTTCTACTACGACTTCGAGATCGGCCGGGCCTTCACGCCCGAGGACCTCGAGGCCATCGAGGAGCGCATGCGCCAGATCATCGCGGAGTCGCTCCCGTTCACGCGCGCTGAGCTCGACCGGCTCGAGGCACACGACGCGTTCGAGGAGCAGCCGTACAAGCAGGAGCTCATCGCCGAGCTTCCCGAGGGCGAGACCATCTCGACCTACACGCAAGGCGACTTCACCGACCTGTGCCGCGGCCCGCACGTGCCCGACACGAGCTGGATCAAGGCGTTCAAGCT
>VAUM01000425.1 GCA_005774595.1 Actinomycetota bacterium | reverse complement strand
GGATAACATAGCCCCGGGAACCACGGTTACGCTGGACGGATCCGCCTCCTACGACTCAGACGGAACGATTGTCTCCTACCTCTGGACGCAATACTCGGGGGAGGAGGTGACAATCACCAACCCCACAAACCCCGTGGCTTCCTTCATAGCGCCAAATCCCACCTATCTTAGCACCGTTATCGGCTTTAGCCTTACCGCAACCGATTCGGACGGCTACCAGTCCACCAGCTACACCTTCGTCAGCGTAACCACCAGCAACGCCACCCCCGTTGCCGACGCCGGAGCCGACACAACGGTGAACGAGGGGCAGACGGCGACGCTGGACGGCTCCGCCTCCTACGACCCCGACGGAACTATTGCCACCGTAATATGGACGAGGGTTGACTCCCTGCCCTACACGATTGTGCTGGCCGACCCCACTTCGTTGACCACCACCTTCACCGCCCCCGACGTAGGCGCGGGCGGGGCCACCTTCACCTTCAACCTCCTTGTTTACGACGACAAGGGCACCCCCGCCTACGACGAGGTGCTCGTCACCGTTAACGACGTAGCGACCGTAAACCACCCGCCTTCGCCTCCAAACAAAGCAATATCCACCACCCGGGACTCCTCAGGCTCGGTTGCGATAACTGCGGGGGACCCCGACGCGGGAGACACCTTCCAGTACTCCATCAAAACCCTTCCTGCCCACGGCGCCGTTGCCCTTTCGGCCTCGGGGCTGGCGACCTACGTGCCGGAGCTGGGCTTCACCGGCTCCGATTCCTTCTCGGTGACGGTAACGGACAACCACGGGGCCAGCGGCTTTTGCGTGGTGAGCGTCACAGTAACGGCCCCCTCGACGGTTATAGACGAGCCGGTGCTAGTGATATCCACCACCTTCACCGGCGACCCCGCCTCCACCTTCACCGACGCGCTTGCGGTGCTCATTGAAGACATAAGCGGCGACGGCTACGCCGACATGGCGGTGGGCGACGCGACCGGAGCGGGAGTCTTCGTCTACCTCGGCAACGCGGCTGGCGGCTTCTCCGCGACCCCCCTCTCTTTTCCCGCCGGAGGCAAGGTGCTGGCGATAACCAGCGGCGACATAAACGGCGACGGAGTTCAGGACCTCGTCCTTGTTGTAGACACCGCCGTCACCGGCAGGAAAGGCGCGGCGGTCTCGGGCGGGTTCAACCTCTCGGTACTTCTCTCCGACGGCTCAGGGGGTTATGAGGACCCGGCGGTGGACACCTCTGGCAGCGTAGCCCCGTCAACTCCGGCGACGGGCGACCTCGACGGGGACGGGGCCGACGAAATAGCTGCGGCGGGCGCGGGCGCTCAGGGCAACAACGTCGTGGTTTACGACGATTCCGACCCTGGCGCCGGCTTCACCTTCGAAAGCCTCCTGATCCCCTCTCCAAACC
>VAUM01000424.1 GCA_005774595.1 Actinomycetota bacterium | reverse complement strand
GCTCGTGATCGTTGCTGGCCTCTTGGGCTGGCTCTTCCAGGGCTATTGCATGTCCAGAGCCACTCAGATCGCGCACGGGGACGCGACCGCGATGCCACGGCCGGGCGACATCCGCTCGCATGCCCGCAGGGCAGCCCACGTGTTCGTCGTCGGCATCATCCCGGGCATCGCAGGAGTCGCCGCCTACTTCCTCATGTGGGCTGCACTCTCGGGCATCACTGGACTCGCCGGGACAGCCGGAATCCCCACGGAACCCTTCGCGTCGTCCGATGTGGCGACCGCCATCGGCGGTATGGTCTCCATGCTGCCAGCGATTGCGATCTGGTCGCTGGTGCCGGTAGCGCTCTTGAGTCGCGTTGCGTGCACTGACTCGATCATCGGTACGACTGAGTACCGCACGGCACTCGGCCGCGTGTGGGAGCACCGCCGCGCGGCACTCGTTGTCACTCTCCCATTCGCTGCTTGGAGTCTGGTGCGGTGGCCGCTCACCGCTTGGGACAGGCTCGCTGAGGTCAGTTGGCTCGCGCCACTCCGGGCCACCGACTTCGCAGCGCTAGTCTCAGGCACCGCTCAGAGCGGACTCGTGTTCCACGTCGCCATCCAGTGTCTGCTCGCTGTCGTGTGGGCATGCACCCTGCTCCTGACCGCTGACCTCGTCGGACAGTTCGGTCGCGTCGCCTGGTGCGCAACCAGCGGCGAGAACGTGCAGTTGACCCAACCGGCGTTTCCAGCGGACGGCGCAGCGCGGTAGGCTAGGAATCGGCGACGGCAAGATGCGCCGCCGCTGAAACGCAGAAACGTTCGGTAGATTGGGCTCGGGGGATGCCGTCAGCCGAAGACGCGCGTGCGATCATCACGGTCGAGTTCCCCTACGTGGACGAGCCGCTCCGCGCGCTCGCCGCGTTCCTGTCCGTCATCTCGGCAGTCGTGGCCGTCGCTCTCGCATGGA
Source organism: Actinomycetota bacterium (assembly GCA_005774595.1). Classification (NCBI taxonomy): domain Bacteria; kingdom Bacillati; phylum Actinomycetota; species Actinomycetota bacterium. Next base: position 457 of record VAUM01000424.1, on the reverse strand, counting down.
TGGCGCTGGTCGGGGTGTTCGAGCAACCGTGGCGCACGTCGTCCGCACTCGGCTCGGCGGGCCTACTCGGATTCGCGTGGCTATCCGCCTCGGCATCACGCAGACGGCGCAACTGCTGGGTCTTCAGCCCAGACGGATGGACGGACTACCACCCCTTCACGGGCAAGGTAGCGACGATTCCTTGGGACTCAATCACTGAAGTCCGCCTAGTCGCGCTCGAAGGCCGATCAGCCATCGAAATCAGTTGTCGCGACACCGTCGGGATGGTGTGGCAGGACTACTGGAGCCTCGGCATCCTGCGTGAGGGGATGGCGGCACGGCTCGTCCAACAACTGGAGGCGCACATCCCATCGTCGCTCATCGCCGATCGGGTTGCAGCACTCGCCACGCCACTACCGAACACGCGCTTCCAACGGTAGCGCGCCCACGGCGTAGAATCGGTCTTGAGAGCGGAGCG
>VAUM01000423.1 GCA_005774595.1 Actinomycetota bacterium | reverse complement strand
GAGCACCACCGGCACGGGCGCGGGGGGCGCGACCGGCACCGGGGCGAACGCCTCGATCGGCGCGAACGCCGCACCCGCCGGCGACGTCTGGGAGCCGATCCCGAGCAACGCGAGCTGCTCGGCCAGGTCGTCGACGCCGGCGACGACGTACGCCACCGGTCGCCCGGCCGGCGTGACCACGGCGGCAGGCGACCACGCGGGCGGCTCGACCGGCTGTGCCGGCGAGACGACATCCGCAGCGCGCGTCATGGCGGCCGGAGCAGGCTGGGGTGGCGCCCACGCCCCGAGATCCGCCGCGGCCTGCGCCGGTGCCGGCCCCGGTGCCGTGCCGAGCGGCCCGGTGGACTCGAGCGATGCGGCCAGCTCGGCGAGGTCTCCCGTGCTGCCCGCGGCCCCGACCGGACCGGCCGGCAGCACGGTCTCCGGATGGTCGAACAGCGCATGCTCCGGTCCGGCGGTCACGGGCTGCCAGTCGCCGGTACGCAGAGGCTCCGCGAGTATCGTCGCCATCGGCCCTGGCCGGGCCGCCTCCGTCAGCTCGACGGAGACGGAGTCGGGCGGTACTGCCTCAGGTACCCAGGACTCCGACGTCGCGGCTCCGACCAGCGGGTGCTGGAGGTCCTCCCACCGCCGGCGGCGCAGCGTCGAAGTGAGGTAGATGAGCGACAGCAGGAAGAGAAGCGCGGCGGCGCCCAGGATGGGAAGCCTGTACGCCATGATGTCCACGGGTCAGTCCATGCCCTCGAGGATCCGGTAGAGCAGACCGAGCAGCACCGCCTTCACGCTGTCCTTGTCCCGGGCGTCCACCGGCAGCAGCGGCACCTCGTCGGCGAGCTCGAGCCTGCTGCGAAGGTCCGCGAGCGTCGCGGTGTCGTCGGCGGCGACCTTGTTGCCGGCGACGACGAACGGCACGTCGGACATCTTCGTGAAGAACTGGATCATCGAGCGCGCGTCCGCGTAGGACTCGTCATCGGTGGCGTCCACGAGTAGGACGAAGCCGAGCATGCCCTCGGACAGCGTCTCCCACATGAACGAGAAGCGCTCCTGTCCGGGGGTCCCGAACAGGTAGAGCACGACGTCGTCAGCGATGGTGATGCGGCCGAAGTCCATCGCGACGGTGGTCTCGCCCGCTCCTTCGCCCGAGGTGTCGCTGATCTGGCGCTCGGTCGAGAGCACCGTGATCTCGCTCACCGCCTTGATGAACGTCGTCTTGCCGGCGTTGAAGGGCCCGGTGACGACGACCTTCACAGACTGCATCCGTGCTGCTCCGTCCTACTCACAGGTCCTTGATCCCGTCGATGAGGCGCATGACGAGGTCCTTGTCGATGATCTGATCCATGTGCAGCCCGCCGGCCTCGCCGCGTTCCGGGATCTTCTTCACGGTGGCGGCGGGCTGCACATGGATCAGATC
>VAUM01000422.1 GCA_005774595.1 Actinomycetota bacterium | reverse complement strand
GTTTCGAGCACGCGGGCGGCTACACGCTCGAGTCCGAGGCGCGGCGGGTGCTGGGCGGCCTCGGCATACGCGAGCGGGACTTCGGGCGGCCGCCCTCGGAGTTCTCCGGCGGCCAGGCGATGCGCATCGCCATGGCGAGGATGCTGTTCCGCTCGCCCGACGTGCTGCTGCTCGACGAGCCGACGAACCACCTCGACGTGGAGTCGGTGGTGTGGCTCGAGTCCTTCCTGCGCGGCTACGACGGCGCGGTGCTCATGGTCAGCCACGATCGTGAGTTCATCGTCGGTCTTGCCGACCGCGTGGCGGAGCTCGAGCGGGGCAAGCTCACGATGTACCCGGGCGGGTACGAGCGCTACCTCGCGGCGCGCGAGCTCGCGCTCGAGCAGTGGCGCGGCGCGTACGAGGCGCAGCAGAAGGAGATCGCACACATGGAGGCGTTCGTCGAGCGCTTCCGCGCCAAGAACACGAAGGCGCGCCAAGCGGCCGACCGGATGCGCAAGCTCGAGCGCATGGAGCGCATCGAGGCACCGCCGGCCGCACGCAAGAAGGTGCGCCTGCGCTTCCCTCAGCCGCCGCGCACGGGCGACGAGGTCGTGCGGCTCACCGGCGTGCGCAAGGGCTACGGCGACCTCGTCGTCTACGACGGGCTCGACCTGACGCTGCTGCGCGGGGACCGTGTGGCGCTCGTGGGGCCGAACGGGGCGGGGAAGTCGACGCTGCTGAAGCTGCTCGCGGGCGCGCATGCGCCCGACGCGGGCGAGGTGCGCTACGGCGCGAACGTGGAGGTCGCGTACTTCGCGCAACACCAGATGGAGGCGCTCGACCCGGCGAAGACGGTCCTGCGCGAACTGTGGGACCGGGCGCCCGACTGGGGCCAGGCCGAGGTCCGCTCCCTGCTCGCGGCGTTCCTGTTCACCGGCGACGATGTCGACAAGCGAGTCGCGGTGCTCTCGGGCGGGGAGCGGGCGCGCCTCGCGCTCGCGAAGCTGCTCGTGAAGCCCGCTCCGCTGCTGTGCCTCGACGAGCCCACGAACCACCTCGACGTGGACTCTTGCGACGTGCTCGAGTCCGCGCTGGCGCACTTCGGCGGCACACTCGTGCTCATCACGCACGACCGGCACCTGATACGCAGCGTGGCCACGCAGATCATCGAGGTGGTCGACGGTCGCGCGACCGTCTACCCCGGCGACTACGCGCACTACCTGTGGAAGAGCGAGCGGGCGGCCGGGTCGGATGGGGCCGCCGCGGCCGAGGGGCCTTCGGCCCGAAGGACAGGATACGGGCCGGCGACCCCTCGGCCCGCGACGCCCGCCGAGCCCGCAGCCCGGAAGACTCGCGACCAGAAACGCGCCGAGTCCGAGGCCCGCAACGCTGCCTACCGCGCCGAGAAGGACCTCGTGCGCGCGGTGTCGCGGCT
>VAUM01000421.1 GCA_005774595.1 Actinomycetota bacterium | reverse complement strand
GCCGAAGCGCTCGCAGAGGCGCGCCGGCTCGCGGCCGCCGGGGAGCCGCGCGCGGCACTGGCGCTCGTAGCCGACGTGCTCGCGGCCGAGCCGTCCAACGTCGAGGCGTTCCTGCTCGCGGCGCACGCGCACGCGGACGTCGGCGACTACTCCGAGGCGCTCGCCGAGTGCCACAAGACCATCGCGATCGACCCGCTCCAGCCCACGGCGCGCTACATCCTCGGCATCATCTACCAGCGCCAGGACGACACCGTGCGCGCCATCAGCGAGTTCCGCAAGACGATCTACATCGACCCCGGCTTCGCGCTCGCGCACCTGAGCCTCGGCAACATCCACCGCGCCCAGCGCAAGTACGACGCCGCGGCCAAGGAGTACGAGAACGCGCTCCGCGCGTTCCGGGAGCATCCGCAAGGCGCGTGGGCGGGATTCCTCGGTGGCTTCGACGTGGGTCTGCTCATACAGACCTGCGAGCGTTCTCTGGTAGAGTGTCGGAAGGCGAGCAGCTAGAGTCGCGCACCGTCCCGAGCAGGGAGAACGGGTGCGTGGGGGCGCCGAAACGGGCGTCCGCAGGAGGGAGTCACATGGCAGCACGCATACTGGCGGTCGATGACAGCCCCACCATCCTCGAGATGATCAAGGCCATCCTGCTGCAGGGCGGCTACGAGGTGATCACCGCGGTGGACGGCCAGGAGGCGCTCGAGACCGCCCGCGCCGAGGTCCCGGACCTCATCCTGCTCGACGTCATGCTCCCCAAGTTGGACGGCTACCGCGTGTGCCGCCTGCTGAAGTTCGACCAGAAGTACAAGTCCATCCCGATCATCATGCTCACCGCCAAGGCCGAGGAGTCGGCGATGGCGACCGGGATCCGCACCGGCGCCAACCAGTACCTCACCAAGCCCATCGAGCCCGACAAGCTGCTGGCAGCGGTCGCCGAAGAACTCGCGAAGGCGGCCGGCTAGCTCCCGAGGCGGCCGGACACCGACATGGCCGAGAACGCGACCATCACCGAACGGGTGCTCGAGGCCCTCAAGGGCGCCGGGCTGCTCACGGGCGAGCAGGTGAACTCGGTCACCTCCGCGGCGTCGAAGTCCGGCGAGTCCGTCGGCAAGATCATCTCCGACCGCGGGCTCGCCTCCGCCGCCGACGTCACCTCCGCGCTCGAGTCCGAGATGGGCATCCCGCAGGTCGACCTGTCGAGCTACGCGCCCGAGGAGGACGCGCTCGCCATGGTCCCGGCGGACCTCGCCCGCGAGTTCCGCATCCTGCCGCTCTTCGTCATCGAGGGCATGCTCACCGTGGCCATCGGCGACGTGTTCGACGTCTTCCTGCTCGACGACGTCGCCGATGAGATCGAGCTCGAGGTCGAGCCGGTCCTCGCCGACAGCGCGTCGGTGCTCGGCGCGGTCGTGCAGTACTACGGCGAGG
>VAUM01000420.1 GCA_005774595.1 Actinomycetota bacterium | reverse complement strand
CCATGGGCGCGGTCTTGTCGATGCGCACGAGTGCGGACTGTGTGGCCTCCACGTTGCCGGCCTTGTCGACCGAGAACCACTCGACCGTGTTCGTGCCCTGTGCCGAGACGGCGAACGGCACCGTGTAGGTCGCCAGCGCGCCGGAGTTGATGCGGTAGCGGGTGTAGTTCACGCCCCAGCCCACGTCGTCGGGGTCAGCGTGACGGTTTGGGTGGTGGTGCGCCATGCCGCATCGGCGTTGCTCGTCGTCACGGGTGCGAACGTGTCCGCCACGATCGTGCCGACGATGTCGAGCGCGTCGATGCTGATGTTGGAGCCTGCGCCGCCGCCGGACCGCCCGCAGCGCTCGATGGTGACGGTGTGTGTGGTGTTCACGAGCCCGCGCAGCGTGAAGCTGCGCTTCTGGTACGTCGGGGATGCCGAGTACATGTTCGCCACGTACGCCGAGCCGTCGACCGTGACGGTGGCCAGGCCGTAGGACGGCGTCATGTACGAGATGATGTCGAACCCGGTGCCCGAGAACAGGAACGTGGCCACCGACGGGGTCGTGTCGCCGTAGCGGCCCGAGCCGAGCCAGTAGCCGCCTCCCGTGGCGACCTTGCCCGCCGGCCAGTACAGCGCCGTGCTCGAGCTGTCCACGCGGCCCGCCACGTCGAAGGTCGCGCTCGCGGTGCCCACGTTGCCGACGTTGTCGGTGGCGCGCGCGTCCACGAGGTGCGTGCCGGCGGCCAGCACCGTGAGCGTCGTGCCCGCGGTCCAGGAGCCGCCGTCGAGGCGGTACTCGACGCTGCCGACGCCCGAACGCGTGTCGGTGGCACCGATCGAGATGGGAGCTGTGTTGACGTAGCTCGCGGTCGCGTTGACCGAGACGGCCGGCGCGCTCGCGTCGACGTGCACGGTGACGGTCTTGGTCGATTCGGCGTTGCCGACGTTGTCGGTGGACCGGTACGACACCGTGACGGTGCCCTCGGTCGTGACGGGGAAGGGCGCCGAGTACGGCGTCACGGTCCCGGTACCGATGCGGTAGACGGTCGAGGCGACGCCCGAGTAGGTGTCGGATGCGGTGAGGGTGACGATCGCCGAACCCGCGACCCAGCCGGTGGGCGCATCGTGGGTGGTCGACGGCGCCGTGGCGTCGACGCGCACGTCGACGCTATCCTCGGCCTCGGTGTTGCCGGCGATGTCCACGCTCCAGAACGCCACGGTCGTTGTGCCTTGCGCCGAGACCGCGAAGGGTGCCGTGTAGGTGGTCTGCGCACCTGCGCCGATACGGTAGTAGGTGGCTGCGACCGAGGTGTGCGCGTCGGTGGCCGTCAGCGTGACGGTGGCCGAGCCGCCGACCCATCCGATCGGAGCCTCGGCGGTCGTGTCGGGAGCCGTGCCGTCGATCCAGACCTCGCAGGACTGCTCGGCCTCGGCGTTGCCG
>VAUM01000419.1 GCA_005774595.1 Actinomycetota bacterium | reverse complement strand
CCCCAGCGCCCTACCCTCGCGCGCGAGGGCCGCCGCGACGTCCGCAGCGTCGGGAGCGCACGCCTCCGCCGCGGCGGTGGGGGTCGAGGCGCGCCGATCGGCGACCATGTCGGCGATGGAGGTGTCCGGCTCGTGGCCGATCCCGGTCACGACCGGCACCGGGCAGGCCGCGACCGCGCGGGCGAGCGCCTCGTGGTTGAACGGCATGAGGTCCTCGTACGAGCCGCCGCCGCGGCACAGCACGATCACGTCCGGGGACGCCTCGGCGGCGACGCGCAACCCCTCGATCAGCTCCGCGTGCGCGTCGGCGCCCTCGACGCGGACGCCGGCCACGAGCACCTCGGTCATCGGCCAGCGGCGCCGCAGCGTGCGGATCACGTCCCAGACCGCGGCACCGCGCGGCGAGGTCACGACGGCGACCCGCGACGGGAACGCGGGCAGCGGGCGCTTGCGCTCCGGGTCCATCAGCCCCTCGGCCTGCAGCGCGCGGGCGAGCGCCGCGACCTGCATGCGCAGTGCGCCCTCTCCCGCCGCGGCCAGGCGCGTGACCGACAGCTGCATGCGGCCCTTCGCCGGGTACACGGTGAAACGCCCCGAGACCTCGACGAGCATCCCGGGTGCGAGCGGCACGCCGGCGGCCTCGTACGGCCCCGGCCACATGATGCAGTCGAGCGCCGCGGTCCCGTCTGACAGGGTGAAGTAGACGGCCTTGAAGGTCTTGAACTGCGTGACCTCGCCGATCACCGTGACCGGGATCTGCTCCAGCGCCGACTTGGCGAGGCCGACGGCCTCGCTCACGGACAGCGCGCGTTCCTCGGCCACGGTCGCCCCTACCCGCCGTCGACCCGGTCGGCGACGAGCCCGTGCTCGCCCGCGCGCAGCGAGATGCGCCCCTCGGCAAGATCGACGAGCTCGAGGCCGATCATCTGCCGGCGCCACCCTTCGAGCAGCGGGCTGCCTTCCCGCAGGCCGCCGGCGAGTGCCTCGATGTCGTCGCGAGACGCGAGCAGCGGCGCCGCGATCCTGCGCTCCTTCGCCCGGACGCGCACGAGCGCGGCCATCAGCTCGACGACGCCCTCCGCCGGCTCGCGGCGCTCGCGGCGCTCGAAGCGCGGCAGGTCGTCATCGGCCATCGCCGCGCCGCGCACGACCGCCTCGAGCAGCTCGGCGCGCGACTGGTGCGGCAGGCGGTCGGGTACGCCGCGGACCGCCTCGAGCGACGCGAGGTCGCCCGGCATGCGGCGCGCCACCTCCACGAGCGTCTCGTCGGCGAGTACGCGCCTCCTCGGCACGTCGCGCCGCTGAGCCTCACGCTCGCGCCACGCCGTCACGTGCAGGAGCACGCCGAGATGCCTGCGCGAGAGCGCCGACGCGCGCTTGACCCGCCGGTACTGCGCCTCCGGGACGACCGTGTAGGTCGCCGGGT
>VAUM01000418.1 GCA_005774595.1 Actinomycetota bacterium | reverse complement strand
GTCGGCGGCATCACGGTCGTGGGCGGCGACCGCGCGGTGCGCACGCGCGGCTGCACCGCGCGTGCGCACCGAACTCGCGCAGGCGACGCTCGCGCCGCCGTACGACAACGCCCGCGCGATGGCGCACGTCGCCGCCCTCGCCGCGCTCGGGCCGCGGACGGCCGGTGGCGCCGCGGAGCACGAGGGCTTCGACTACGTCGCCGACCGCCTGCGCGAGTACGGCTACGCGGTCACGGTGCAGAACGTGACGCTGCCGAGCGGCCGCACCTCGCACAACGTGATCGCGGAGCGCGCGGGTGCGTCCGCCGACGTGGTCGTGCTCGGGGCGCATGCGGACTCGAAGTGGCCCTCGCCCGGCGCGAACGACAACGCCTCCGGGGTCGGCGTCGTGCTCGAGCTCGCGCGCGTGTTCGCGCAGGCGCAGCAGGCGCCGACGGTGCGCTTCATCGCCTTCGGAGCCGAGGAGATCGCCGGCGTGACCGCCGACGACCACCACTTCGGCTCGCGCCAGTACGTCGCGTCGCTCAGCTCGGCCCAGCGCTCGCGCATCGCGGCGGCCGTCTCGGTCGACATGGTCGGGTACGGGACGGTGTTCAACGTGCGCTCGATGCAGGTCGGGCCGCCCACGGCGGTCGTCTCGCTCCAGCGCTGGGGCACGGCGACCGGGCAGCCGCTGCCGTTCTTGAAGGACCTCGGGCGCTACGGCTGGTCGGACCACGAGGGGTTCGAGCGCGTCGGCATCCCGGCGGCGTGGCTCGAGTGGCGGGTCGACCCCGCGTACCACACGACGGGCGACACGCACGCGCACGTCCAGCCCGCGCGCGTGCGGGCGTGCGGCCACCTGCTGCGCGGCTGGCTGCTCGACCTGGACGCTGCGGACCTCGACGCGCTGCACTGAGGCGCCGCGCGCGAGTGCTACCATCGGCTGACCCGACGGGCGAGTGGGACCAGGGGGACGGGTGGCCGCGAAGAAGCGCAAGACGCAGGCGAAGAAGGCCGCTTCGGCCGAGGCGGCCGACGCGCCGCGCCGGACCTCGGGACTCGCCCGCGTCCACGAGGCGAACGTCACCCTCTTCGAGGAGAACACGCGCCTGACCGCCGCCCTCGCCGACGCGAAGCTCGAGACGGCCGAGCTGCGCACCGTCGTGCGCTACGACGAGCAACGCGTGGCGGAGCTGCGCGCGGACTCGGACGAGTGGAAGCGCAAGGCCGAGGCGTTGCAGACGCGCGTCGAGCAGCTCAAGGCGCTCACCTGGGTCGACCGGCTGCTCGGGCGGCACAAGGGCGTGTAGCGCCGCGCCAACGCCGCCCGGTCCCGCCCAGCGGCTCACTCCTCGGCGTCGGGCGGTCTTCGCAGGCGCTTCCCGCGCGCGCGGCGCGCTTTGCCCGCGCGTTCGCGCGGGCGCACGCCGGCGGGCTTGCGGGTGGCCGTG
>VAUM01000417.1 GCA_005774595.1 Actinomycetota bacterium | reverse complement strand
AGCCCGCGCGCGCGGTACACGACGGCCTTGTACAGGTTGCTCGGCGCGTACAGGTCCGTGGTGACGGAGCTGCCGTCGACCGTGACCGTGGCGATGCCGTAGCTGGTCGTGCGGAACGCGATCCAGTCGAACCCTGTGCCGCGGAAGATGAACGTGGCCTGCGCGGGGTTCGTGGTCGCGTACCGCATCGTCCCGCCGTAGTACGACGCGTTGGTGGATGTCGTCCACGAGCTGCCCTCGTAGAACAGGGCCGCGTGGTTGTGGTCGTAGCGCACCAGGACGTCGAAGACGGCGCTCTTGGTCGTCTCGACGTTGCCGATGGCGTCCACCGAGTAGAACTGCAGCGTGTGCGTCCCGCCGGCCGTCGTGGTCATCGTGGTGCCCTCGGTCCACGCGCCGCCGTCGAGGCGGTAGTAGGTGTGCGCGACGCCTGAGCCGTCGTCGGTGCGCGACAGCGCGATCGTCGCGGTGGAGGTATACGACGCCACGGCGTTGCTCGTGGTGACGGGAGCGACGTTGTCGACGAATACGGTCACCGAGGCGGTCGCCTCGGTGTTCCCGACGCCGTCCACGGACCAGTAGGTGACCGTGGTCGTGCCGTGGTCCGAGACGATGACCGGGGCGGAGTAGACGAGCGGGTCGCCCGAGCCGATGCGGTACCACGTCGCCGCGACGCCGGTGTAGGTGTCCGAGGCTGTGAGCGTCACGGTCGCCGAACCGGCCACCCAGCCAGCGGGCGCTTCGTGCGCCGAGACCGGTGCCGAGCCGTCGACGTGCACGTCGAACGACCGCTCGGGCTCGGTGCGCCCGGCGACGTCCACCGACCAGTATGCGACCGTCGTGGTGCCCTCGAGTGCGATCGCGAACGGTGCGGTGTACGTCGTCAGGTCGCCGCCGCCGATGCGGTAGTAGGTGTTCGCCACGCCGGAGTACGCGTCGGAGGCCGTGAGGGTCACGGTCGCCGAGCCGGCGACCCAGGCGCCGGGCGCCTCGGCGGTGGTCGTCGGCGCGCCGGAGTCGACGCGCACGTCCGCCGTGCGCTCGGCCTCGGTGTTGCCCAAGGTGTCGACCGACCAGTACGTGATCGTCGTCGTGCCCTGGGCGGAGATCGCGAACGGCGCGGTGTAGGTGGTCTGCGCTCCGCCGCCGATACGGTAGTACGTCGCCTTCAGGCCGATGCCGGTGTCCGCCGCCGTCATCGTGACCGTGACCGGCGTCGACGACCATGCGGCCTCGGCGGTGCAGGTCGTGACCGGGGGATACGTGTCGACGACCGGCTCGCCCACGATGTCGATCGCGTCGAGGTCGATATTGGCCGCGCTCGCGGACGCGTTCTTGGACCCGGTGCGCTGGAACACCACGGTGTGCAGGCCGACCGCGAGCCCGAGGACGCGGTAGACGACGGACTTGTACGTCGAGGCGGGAGCGTACAGGTCGGTGG
>VAUM01000416.1 GCA_005774595.1 Actinomycetota bacterium | reverse complement strand
GCGTGAGCGCACCGACTCGGTGAACGGGAGGACCTCGAAGATGCCGGTGGCGCCTTTGAAGCCGCTGCGGCCGCACGAGTCGCAGCCCGTCCCCGCCCAGCCCTTGAGCCCCTTCGGCGCGCCGGGGATCTTGGCGGCGATCGAGTCGCTCTTCTCCATCGAGCACTCGGGGCAGTTCGTGCGCACGAGGCGCTGGCCCACCGCGAGCGTCAGCGCCGCGGCCAGCGAATGCGGCTCGGCGCCCATGTCGAGCATCCGGCGCACGCCGGAGACGATGTCGCCGGCCGCGAACGTGACGATGACGAGCTTGCCGAGGCCCGCCGCCTGGATGGCGAGGTGGACCTCCTCGACGTCCTGGATGGCGTCGAACGCCATGACGTCGGTGTCCTGGCGCATCCCGGCGGCGAAGTAGGATGCCGCATGCACCGGGGAGCCGGGGTTGACCATGACCTGCGCCACGGCGGGGATCTCGTAGTCGATCGAGCGCTCGAGCGAGTAGACCGTCTTGCCGACCTGCGCCGCGTGGTCGAGCAGCGAGTAGTACGTCGAGCTGCGGCCGCCGGCGACCGGTGCGCAGACCAGCAGCATCCCCCGCCCGCGCTCGACCATCGCCTGCAGCGCGCGGGCCTCGGCCTCGGTCAGCCCGAGTTCTGCGAGCGCACGCGGCTTGGGCTTGACTGCCGCGAGCTGAACGACCAGCCGCTGGCCGGAGACGGTCGGCACCGACGAGACCGTGAGCACGAGCTCCTTCTCGGCGATGCGGGTCTTCATGCGCCCGAGCGCGGGCAGCGTGTTCGGGACGGCCTGGAGCTTCGCGTATGCCTTGAAGCCCTCGACCAGCGCGGCCTGCATGGACAGCGGGGCGCTGCCGATCTTCTCGAGCTTGCCTTTCGTGCGGAAGACGAGGAAGAAGTCGTCCTTGTACGGCAACAGGTGGATGCGGTTGCTGCCGCGGCGGACCGCCTTCTCGAGGATCTCCGAGACGAGCACGGCCACCTTGCCGACGTCGGCCACGGCGAGCACGTCGAGGTCGACCTTCGGCACGTCGTCGGCGACAGCGGCCGCGACCACGTCGTCCACGGTGGGCGCGACGGGCGTCGGCGGCTCGGGCGCGGCCGGCTTCTTCTCGGGCGCCGGCTCCTCGAGCGTGGGGGCCTCGATGGGCTGGGCGGCCTCGGCCTCCTCGACCGGCGCCTCGAACAGGTCGGCGGCGTCGAAGACGAAGTCCTCCGGCGACACCTCGACCCCGGCGACCGGCTCGGGTTCGGGCTCCGGTCCTGCGACGGGCTCGAGTTCCGGCTCGGGTTCCGGCTCGGGCTCGGGCTCGGGCTCCGCGACGGGCTCGGGCTCCGGCGGCGCCTCCTCCGTGCCGGCAAGCGAGGCGGGCTCGCGGACCGCGGGCAGCGGCTCGGGCTCCGGCGCGGGCGGCTCCTCGGGCGCGGGCTCCGGCG
>VAUM01000415.1 GCA_005774595.1 Actinomycetota bacterium | reverse complement strand
CCGCGCCGCGGCCCGCTGCTTGGTCACGCCGGCGGGCACGAGGTGGTACGCGTGGATCTCCTCGCATCCGGCGAGGGTGTGCCGGGGCGGGCGGATGATGCCGTTGTCGACGAGGTCGACCGGCGGATCGAGGCCGGCGAGGACCGCGCGCCCGGCGTCGAGGTCGACGCAGCCGCGCAGGACGTGGGTGGAGGTGCGGTCGACCTGGTACGGGCCGTGCGGCTCTATGCGGCCCGGGAACAGGTCCTGCAGCGCCGTCAGCGCGCCCGAGCGTTCGATGACCGCGAACGGGGTGTCGCCCTCGGCGAGTGCGCCGTCCGGCCAGTCGCCCGTGAAGTACACGGGGTGCTCGCCCCGGGCGGTGACGACGACGCAGCCGAGCTCGGCGATGAAGCCGCTCCAGTCGCAGATCCGCGCGATCTCGGTCAGCTGGGCGCGGTTGCGGCCCGACACGATGCGCACGTCGAGTCCCGCGCGGTTGACGGCGCAGACCGCCTCGGCCGCCGTGGTCGAAGGCTCGCCGTCGCCGTCGACGAGCAGGCAGCCGCCGCGTCCGAGCAAGGTGCCGTCCAGGTCGGTGTAGAGCGTGGTCGCGCGGCCGAGCGCGGCGAGCGCGGCAGGAGACTCGGCAAGCAGCGGGATGTCGGGCACGCGCGGGCTCCTTGTTCGCGAGACGCGACGCGGCCCCAGCGGACCCGCCGCCGCGCCATTGTATCGCTCCGTGAGGGGTACACTCGTGGCGCCGCGTGCGGGAGGAAGCGGGTCACAGCGCGGTGACGGGGAGCGCGCCCGGCGGCCGCCTGCGTGCGCGCTGTGGTATCTAGGGTGTGACGAGGGCGACTCGGAAGGGACCGGAACCATGGACGACGACGCCGCGCGCGACGAGGACCTCGAAGCGCCGTATCCCCAGTACCGGTGTCCCATCTGCGGCGAGTTCCTGCCGCTCAACGACGCGCGCACGACCGTGACCTGCGCGAAGCACCTGCCGAAGCCCGACGAGACCGAGTTCGCGGTGCGCGCCGCCACACCGGCGGACCGCCGCGCCATCGAGCAGATCTGCGACCGCGCGTGGGGCGAGACCGACATCGACGTGTTCGGCACGACCTTCGACGTGCTGGCCTGCACGAACCTCATCGCCGAGGCTGACGGCCGCTTCGCGGGCTTGCTCGCGCTCAAGCCGAACGGCGGCGACCTCGCCGTCGTCCTGCTGTCGGTCTATCCGGAGTTCCAGGGCGCCGGGGTCGGCGCGGCGCTGCTGAACGCCGCCGAGGCGCTCGCGAAGTCGCTGAACCTGCCGGCGATCCGCGCGGCGGTCTCGAACGACGACATCTCGATGCTCTACTTCTACCAGCGCAACGGCTTCGTCATCTACGAGGCCGCGCTCGGCGTGCTCGCCGACGCGCTCGGCAGCGCGGTCGGCGGCTTCTCCGACATCCCGGTGCGCGACGAGATCCGCTTGCGCAAAGGCGTCCGC
>VAUM01000414.1 GCA_005774595.1 Actinomycetota bacterium | reverse complement strand
ACCGAGCTCGTGAGCGCGGACGCGTACGCGGAGCGGGCGGCCACGCCCCCCGAGAAGCTCATCGCCAAGGCGTACCGGCTCTACCAGCGCCGGCTCGTCGAGGCGAACGCCATGGACTTCGACGACCTGCTGGTCAACGCCGTACGCCTGCTCGAGCGGCACCCCGACGTGCTCGAGGCGTACCGGCAGCGCTTCCGCTACCTGCTGGTCGACGAGTACCAGGACACCAACCACGCGCAGTACCGGCTGTGCATGCTTCTGGCCGGCGGGCATCGCAACCTCATGGTGGTGGGCGACGACGACCAGTCCATCTACGGCTGGCGCGGCGCCGACATCGGCAACATCCTCGACTTCGAGGCGGACTTCCCCGAGGCGGCGGTCGTCAAGCTCGAGGAGAACTACCGCTCCACCGAGACGATCCTCGCGGCGGCCAACGCCGTCGTCGCCAACAACCGCGGCCGCAAGCCCAAGACGCTGTTCACGGCCAACGCCGGCGGCGAGGCGGTCGTGGACTACTCGGCCACCGACGAGCATGACGAGGCGCGCTTCATCGCCGGCGAGATCGAGCGCGTCATGCGCGAGGACCGGCGCGGATACTCGGACGTGGCGGTCTTCTATCGCACGCACGCGCAGTCGCGCGTGCTCGAGGACGTCTTCCTGCGGCTCGGCGTGCCGTACCGCATCGTCGGCGGCACGCGCTTCTTCGACCGCGCCGAGATCCGCGACCTCATGGCGTACCTCCGGGTGGCGCTCAACCCCGCTGACCCGGTGGCGCTGCGCCGCATCATCAACACGCCGAAGCGCGGCATCGGGGAGACCACGGTCGAGAAGCTCGGGTTCGAGGCGGCGCGCGAAGGCATCACGCTGTGGGAGGCATGCGTCGCGGCCCCTGAGGCCGACTGGCTCGACTCGCGGGCACGGCATGCCGTCGCCGGCTTCGTCGAGGTCGTGAGGGGCGTGATGGCGCTGTCGGGCGCGTCGCTGCGCGAGCAGGCCGAGGCGGTCATCGAGCGCTCGCGGCTGCTCGCCGCGCTCGAGGCCGAGCACACCGTCGAGGCGCAGGGGCGCGCCGAGAACGTCCGCGAGTTCCTCGGCGTGGTCGAGGAGTTCTCGGCAGCGCACGAGGGTGCGGGGCTGGCCGAGTTCCTGGAGTGGGCGGCGCTGCGTACCGACCTCGACACGCTCGAGGACGAGGGCGGCTACGTCACGCTGATGACGCTGCACAACGCCAAGGGGCTCGAGTACCCGGTGGTGTTCGTCGCCGGATGCGAGGAGACGCTGCTGCCGCACGCGAACTCGATGTTCGGCGGCGACGGGCTGGAGGAGGAGCGGCGCCTCGCGTACGTGGGCATCACGCGCGCACGCGAGCGGCTGTACCTGACGCACGCGCGCCAGCGATCGATCTTCGGCGAGACGCGCTACAACCCCGTCTCGCGGTTCCTCGCCGAGATCCCCGACGAGTGCTGCGACCGCCAG
>VAUM01000413.1 GCA_005774595.1 Actinomycetota bacterium | reverse complement strand
GGTCCGCGGTTGAGTTATACGCACAACGCGAGTATCCTGCGTATAACTCGTCGAGAGGACGACGACGTGCGCAAGCAGGCGCTTGAGACCCAGACCATCTACGCGGAACTCGTCGAGCGGCTCATCGCGTTCGAGGCGACCCGCGCGGTCGGCCACGTCCGCGGCACCTTCACGACCAAGGTGGTCAAGGGCGAGCGGTACGTGTACTTCCAGTACCTGGAGCCCGGTGGCGTGAAGCGGCAGACCTACCTTGGCCGGCACGATGAGGTGCTCGAGCGGGCGATGCGGCGCTACGCCGCGCAGCGGCCCGGCGCAGCCGAGGAGCGCGCGTCGATCCGCCGGCTGTGTGCGCTACTGCGCGCAGGCGGGGCGCAGACCACGGATGCTGCCTCCGAGCGCGTGCTGCGCGCGCTCGCGGATGCCGGGCTGTTCCGCTCCGGGTGCGTACTCGTCGGCACGCACGCGTTCACCGCGCTGGGCAACGCGCTCGGCGTGGTGTGGGATGGGGCGTGGATGCGCACCCACGACATCGACCTCGCGTCCGGTGGGAGCGTGGACGTGGCAGTGGAGGACGCTGCCACGGAGGGCCGCCCGGCGACCGGCTCGGCGGACGTGCAGGGCGTCCTCGAGTCGCTCGAGATGGGCTTCCTGCCGGTTCCCTCGCTCGATCGCGGCAGCCCTTCGACCTCCTACAAGGTGCGCGGCAAGGCGCTCAGGGTCGATCTGCTGACCCCCGTCCGCGGCCGCATGCCGTCCGGCCCCGTCGCCGTGCCGCGGCTCGGCGCCGTCGCGCAGCCGCTCCGCTACCTCGACTACGTCATGGAGTCGCCGATCCGCGCCGCGGTGGTGGCCGGCGACGGGGTGCTCGTCACCGTTCCCGAGCCCGCTCGGTTCGCGTTCCACAAGCTGATCGTGGCGGACGAGCGTCCCGCCGTCTTCCACGCCAAGCGGGACAAAGACCTGCACCAGGCGGCGCAGCTGTTCGAGGTCCTGGTCGATGAGCGCCCGGGGGACGTCGCGATCGCGTGGGAGGCGCTCGAGGCGCGCGGCGCGGGATGGGTGAAGCATGCGCGCTCCGGGCTCGCCGCGATGCGCACGGTCGACGGCGCGGTGGCGGCGCGAGTGAGGGAGGCGGCCCGAGGTGCTTGACATCGGCACTCCATCACTCTACTGTGCTAAAGTATGAACACCGCACCGATGACACCCAGAGGGTTCCGTGACGCGCTGCCGGCCGAGGCCGCGGAGCGCGAGGCGCTGCTGGCCGCGCTCGCGCGGGCGTGCTCGCTGTGGGGCTACGACCCGGTCGAGACGCCGGTGATCGAGCGCTGGGACGTGCTCGCTGCTGGCGCCGGCGCGGCGATCGAGCGCGACGCGTTCCGGCTCACCGATCTGGACGGGACGCTGCTCGCGCTGCGGCCCGAGGTCACGCTGCCGGTCGCGCGCATGGCCGCGACCGCGCTCGCGGGCGATCCGCGGCCGC
>VAUM01000412.1 GCA_005774595.1 Actinomycetota bacterium | reverse complement strand
GTGCCCGCGTGGCAGGCCGCCGTCCGCGCCCCCGCCGCCGGCGCGGCCCGGCCTGCGGCGGTGCGGCTGCGGCGCGCCCTCGAACAGCGTCGATGACGGCAGCACGCGAGTCGACGCGCCCGCCTCCGCCCTCACGCGGTCCGCGAGACCGCGGTCGTTCGTCACGAGCGTCACGCCTCCGCGCGGAGCGTCGCGCGTCAGGTCGACGATCACCTGGTCCGCCTCGCGGTCGAGGCTGTAGCGCACCTCGACGCCCGCCGGGACGGGGTCGCTCGCGAGGTGGCCTCCATCGAAGACGACCACTATCCGCCCCGCGCCGAGCATCTCGCGACCGCAAACGCCGAGGCGGCGCAGCAGCGCGAGCCGCTGGTCGTCCCCGTGCCGCGCTCTGGTCGCCGGATCGGCGAGCGTCACGTTGTATCCGTCGATGAGGAAGAGCATGCCCGCATGCTACCGTAGCCCGAAGGACACGCACCCCGCTCGAAGGGCGGCCTCCCGGACGTGAACCGCCTCGCAGGTTCCGCATCGCTCTACCTCCGGCAGCACGCGAGCGACCCGGTCGCCTGGTGGCCGTGGTGCGACGAGGCATTCGCCGAGGCCGCCGCGCGCGACGTGCCGGTGCTGCTCTCGTGCGGCTACTCCGCCTGCCACTGGTGCCACGTGATGCAGCGTGAGTCGTTCGCGGACCCGGGCACCTCGGCCCTCATCGGCGACCGGTTCGTCGCGGTCAAGGTCGACCGCGGGCAGCGCCCCGACATCGACGCCCTCTACATGGACTACGTGACCGCGACCACCGGCCACGGGGGCTGGCCGATGACCGTCTTCCTGACGCCCTCCCGGCTGCCGCTGCTCGGCGGCACCTACTTCCCCCGTGAGCCGGCCGGGCGCCTCCCCGCCTTCGGCGACGTCCTTGCCGAGGTCGCGCGCGCGTATGCCGAGGACCGCGGCCGGCTCGAGCGCACCTCCGCGGACTCGCTCGCCTTCCTGCGCGAGATGGCGGCGCCGAAGCGCGCCGGGACGATCGACGCGCGCCTCGTCACCGGGGCCGCCGACGCGGTGTTGCAGGCGTCGGACGCGGCGCACGGCGGCTTCGGCGAGGGTGCGAAGTTCCCGCGATTCTCACTGCTGCTGTTCCTGACCGCCTTCGCCCGCCTGCAGGGCGACCGCGAGGCGGCGTTCGTGACGCGCAACGCCCTCGTGACGATGCTGCGCGGCGGCATCCACGACCACGTCGGCGGGGGCATCTTCCGCTACACCGTCGACCGTGAGTGGGCGGTCCCCCACTTCGAGAAGATGCTGTGCGACAACGCCATGCTGCTGCGCACGCTCGCCACAGCGCACGCGACGGAGCCGAGCGAGGAGTTCGCGCTCGCCGCGGCGCGCACGGCCGCATGGCTCGAGCGCGAGATGCGCCTCGGCAACGGCGCGTTCGCCACGGCGCTGGCCGCCGAGTCCGGCGGCATCGAGCGACTCGGCCAGCTC
>VAUM01000411.1 GCA_005774595.1 Actinomycetota bacterium | reverse complement strand
GTACGGGAGCGAGCGCGGCGAGCACCGGAACGAGCAGTCCCACGGCGACCTCGAGGCCGATGACCCACCACGGCGGCGTGTAGTCGGAGATCCGGAAGTTGAGCATCCCGGCCGCGAACTCCGTGAACCCGTGACCTGCCCACGCGCCCGCCGGGATGCCGACCAACACCGCCAGCACCCCATAGACCGTGACCATCGCGAAGTACATACGAGCGACCTGCTGCGTCCGGCCGCCCACCGCCTTCATGATGCCCACCTGCCTGACGTGCTGGACCATCAGGGCCGATACGGTGTTGACCACCAGGAATCCCGAGAGCAGCAGCGACAGGATGCCGAGCGCCAGCAGCAGCAGCGAGACCGCCTTGAAGATGTCTCCGAGGAAGTGGCTGCCCGGCTCGGGCACCGCCATTCGGGCGACGACCACGCCGGACGGCTCGAGCACCTCGTCGCGGATCGCTCCTGCCATCTCGGAGGCCTTGGCCCTGGTGAGGCCTTGACCCTCGAACGAGACGAGCAGCATGTTGTACCCCTCGGGCATTTCGAGCAGCGGCAGGTTCTCCCTCGTGGTGAACGCCGTCGTCGCCCCCACGAAGCGCGAGGGGACCGCGTTCAGGTCGTGCGCGAATCCGGCCACGCGGAACGTCGCGCTCTCGCCCGATGGCAGCTCGAGTTCGACCGACTTCCCAGGCTCCCAGTCACCGGTCTGCTGGGCCGACTGCTCGATGAGGATCTCGCCGTCGCTCGGGATGCGCGTCGATTCGGAGATCGCGATGCGCTCGACGGTGGTCCTTCGAAGGTCGTCGACCACCTGGATACTCATCGTCTTCCAGCCGCTGGCCGGGTTCCCCTCGTCATCGAGCATGCGGAACCGGACCGGGACATAGGTGCGCGCCTCCGCGGCCGCCACCTCGGGACGGTCCTGGACCCTGCGCAGGAGCGCCTCATCGAAGGGGCGCTGGGTGTTGAACGTCGCGGCGGCGGCACGTGCCCACGCGTACCCGGTCGCGAACTCGCGAAGCAGCACCTCACGCGCGCCCATCACGACGGCGACCGAGAACACGCCGACCGCTATCGACAAGACGACGAGCAGCGTCCTGAAACGGTGGCTGCTCAGGTCGCGGACCACCTTGATCCAGCGCGGGGCGAGCATCACCCCTCCCCGGTCTCCGTGCCGCCCTCCGGGCGCCCGCCCGAGGACGTCAGCCGGTCCTCGACGATCTCGCCGTCGTGCACGTGCAGCGCGCGGCGCACCCGCTGGGCGAGATCATCGTCGTGGGTG
Organism: Actinomycetota bacterium; assembly: GCA_005774595.1. Lineage (NCBI taxonomy): Bacteria > Bacillati > Actinomycetota > Actinomycetota bacterium. Next base: position 204 of record VAUM01000411.1, on the reverse strand, counting down.
ACCATCACGATCGTCTTCCCCTGGTCGACCATGCGCTCGAACAGACCGAAGACCGCATCCGCGGTGTTGGAATCGAGATTGCCCGTAGGCTCGTCAGCCGCGAGCACCGGCGGGTCGTTCGCGAGTGGCCCGCGGATCGCCGCGCGCCGCTGCTCGCCCGCGGGCGGCGCCGGGGGCAGCGTGAGGGGGCGGGGTGGGAGCCCG
>VAUM01000410.1 GCA_005774595.1 Actinomycetota bacterium | reverse complement strand
TGCCTCCGACGGCGAGCTCGACATGGCCCGCCGTGACCGGGGCGGGCGCGTGCTCACGGAGCTCCGTGGCGCCGTAGCCGGCGCCCTCGACGGCGCGCACGATCGCGGCCGCATCGATCTCGAGGGCCTCGAAGCTCACGGTCATCCGCTCGGCCGCCAGGTTGACGGCGACGGAATCCACGCCACGCTGCTTGCCGACGACCTTCTCGATCACGGTCGCGCACGCGGCGCAGTGCATGCCGGTCAGGGCGAACTGTGCCTCGGTGAGGGCCGGCGCGCCTTGCTCGGCGACGGCCCCGGTGTTCTCCGGACTCATCTTCCGTTCGCCTCCCGTCACTTCACCACGATGGTGCCGAACACCATCTGCATGCCGCACGAGAACCCGTATTCCCCGGGCGGCAGTGCGGGCAACTTCACGGTCTTGGGGCCGGTGGTCAGGTCCTCGAAGAAGCCGAGGTCCTTCGACATGACCTGGCTGGTGCACCCCGACGACTCCGAGAAGGTGATCTCGGCGGGCGCGCCCGCGGCGAGCACGATGGTGTCGGGGTCGTAGTAGCCCTGCGTCACGTCCACCGAGATGCCCTGGACGCCCGCTTCCACGGTGGCCGTGCCGGTCGCCGAGGCGCCCGCGGCGCCGGAGGGACAGCACGCACACGAGGAGCCCCCTGCGGAGGCGGCAGACACGCCGGCGTCGGCCGCGTCGGCGTAGCGGGCCGCGGACGACACGTCGGCGTCGGCCGCGCGCGTGCGCGAGACCGCGTACGCGGTCCCGCCGAGCAGCAGCACTCCGGCCGCCAGCACGAACACGAGGTAGTCGACCCGCTTGCGGGGCGTCATGGCGTGCACGGCCGTCCCGGATGAGGCGGTTGCGTGCGCCGGTGCGGCAGCCCCACGCTCGGGCGTGTGCACTGCGGACGTGCCGCGGCGCTTCCGCGATGCGAGCGCCGCGAGCCCGGCCGCTCCCGCGGCCAGTGCGGCGAGCAGGAGCAGCGTGCCGACCGTGCCGCCCGACTGCGCGGGCGCGTCCGTGCCCACCGCGAGCGTGCCGGACATCATGCCCATGCCGCAGGTCAGCGTGTACGAGCCGGACTTCGCGGCAGGCAGGTCGACCGTGGTGACGCCGTTCGGCGCGAGGTTCTGGAGCACGCCGAGCTGGGGGATCGCGATCTGATCGGAGCAGGCGTTCGCCTCGCGGCGGTCGACGATCAGCCGCACGGGCCGGTCGGACGGGACACTCACGGTCTGCGGAACGAACCGCGTGTTCTCGATGACGAGCGGCACCTCGGCCACGCCGTCGGCAGCCTCGGTGAACTGCGGCTGCGCGGCCGGGGCGGCCGAGCGGCCCATGACCGACGCCACGACCGACTGCGCGGTGACCGGCGAGCCCACGAGCATGAGACCCCGGTTGAGCATGACGAGGCCGAACGCGATGATGACGACCGCCGCGACCGTGTTCATGACGCGCTTGACGCGGTGCGACAGCGCTCCCGCC
>VAUM01000409.1 GCA_005774595.1 Actinomycetota bacterium | reverse complement strand
GCAACGGCTCGCGGCGGCAGTGGGAATCACTCGAGCGCGACTTCGCGGCCGACGCCGCAGCGGCAGGCGTGACGATCGCGATCAGTTCGGACGCGCACTTCCACCTGCACGTGGGCGAGGTCTCCGCCGCGATCGCCGTGGCCGACGAGATCGGACTGGCTCCCGAGCAGGTCGTCAACCGCGACGCGGCGACAGTGCTCGCGCACCTGCTCGCGCGACGCGAGCGCCCGCGCCTCGACATCGGAGGGGAGTGGTGAGCCGATGAACGTCCCCGCCCCGCTCGCGCGGCTGCACCCCGCGCGCATCCTCAAGGCGCGCCCCGTGCGCGACTACGCACTCATGACGCTCGGCGTGCTGATCGCCGCGTGGGGGCTCGACTCGTTCCTCGTGCCGAACCGCATCGCGGCCGGCGGGCTGTCGGGCATCGCCACGGTGGTCTACCACCTGGCGAAGGGGCAGGGCGTCACCGCGCCGGTCGGCGTGCAGATGCTCGTCGCGAACGTCGCGTTGCTGGCGCTCGTCATCCGCGCGCGCGGGTGGCGCTACGGTGCGAAGACGCTGTTCGGGCTGGTGGGGCTTTCGGTGGCGATCGACGCGCTCGCGCCGTTCGCGCCGCACATGGCCGCCGACGACCTGCTGCTCGCCTCGCTCTACGGCGGCGCGCTGATGGGCCTCGGGATCGGGCTCGTGTTCAAGGGCGGCGGCAACACGGGCGGCACCGATATCGTCGCGGCGCTGCTCACGCCCAAGGTCTCGTTCGGCGTCGGGCAGATCATGTTCGTACTCGACGCGATGGTGGTCGCGGTGGCCGGCGTGGCGTTCGGCGCGAGGCTCGCGCTGTACGGCGCGGTCGCCGTGCTCGTGGGTGGCGCGGTCATCGACCTCGTGCTCGAGGGCTTCTCGGTCGAGAAGGCGGTCTTCATCATCTCGGACCGCAACGCCGAGATCGCCGAGGGGGTGCTCTACGAGGTCGGCCGCGGCGCCACCGGCATCGCGGCGCGCGGGCTGTACACCGGCGAGTCGCGCGAGATGGTGTTCACGGTGGTCTCGCGCAACCAGCTCGACGACCTGAAGCGGCTCGTGGCGTCGGTGGACCCGGGCGCTCTCGTGATCATCTCCGACGTGCACGAGGCCATCGGCGAGGGGTTCAAGTCGCCGAGGGGGTAGGCTACGGCCGACGCGAGCGGAGGTAGGCACCTGGCGTGGTCACCAGGACGCCGTGGATCCGCCGGCCCATGCAGTGCCCGAAGTGCCCGACATCGCCCGTGAGCAGGTAGTGCGATCTCGCGGCGATTGCCCCGAGAAGCACCGGACGGTCCTTCTCGGGAAGGCCCGGGTCGCCGTCGACCTCGAAGTCGGCAGGCTCGGTCGGCAGTACCGCCATCGACGCGATGAGCGCCTCGAGCCGGTCCGCAGCGGCGTCGCGCACGTTGCGGCGGGCCTCGCCGAGCACGTGCGGCGAGGCCACGAGCCAGACGTCCGGCACCCTCCACAGG
>VAUM01000408.1 GCA_005774595.1 Actinomycetota bacterium | reverse complement strand
AGGATGTCGTTCGCGCACATGGCGACGAGGTCGATGCCAACGGTGTCGTGGCGATCGAGCAGCTTCGCGAGCTCGATCTTGGTGCCGACGCCGTCGGTGCCCGAGACCAGGACCGGCTCGGTCATGTCCTTGAACGCCGCCGCTGAGAACAGCCCGCCGAACCCGCCGATGTCGCCGATGACCTCGGGGCGGCGTGTCGAGCGGACCGCGGCGCGGATGCGCTCGACCGCACGCGCGCCTTCGGCCGTATCGACACCGGCGTCGCGGTAGGTGACGGGCTCGCGTGGCTGGTCGTCGGTCATGCGCTCCCTCCCTGCAGCGGCCCTGCGGTCGACTCGGACAAGGCGTGCGCGGTCATCGTACCGCAGTTGCGGAAGCGGACGGGCGAGGGGCGGCGGCTTGGCGGGAGGCCGAGACCGCCGATGGGCACACGGATGGCGGCGCCTACGGGCCGAGAGCGCCGGCTGCCGGGACTGTCTCCGCCCCATACGATTCTTGGGTGCGCCGTACCCGGGAATCGTATAGGGCGCTGCGGGCCCCGCCACCCCGCGAGTCACCGACGACGACGGCTCCGCACCGCTACACTTGCCCCGTGAACGAGAGCAACGACATCGCCCAGGCGTCGCCGCAGGCGACAGCGCCGGAGTCCGCGGCTCCCGCGAGCGGCCGCGACCCGCGCCTCGACTCGCTGCGCGGGCTCGCGATGGTCGCGGTCGTCGTGGGGCACGTGATCCTCGGCGCGTTCCATGGCATCGGAAACGCGCCCTACGGCTTCCAGTTCGCCTTCACGGTGCTCACCAGCTTCCACGTCCAGCTGTTCGCCTTCATCTCGGGCTACCTCACCAAGCCGCCGCAGTCGGTCGGCGACGGCGTGGGCGCGATCGGCCGCCGCGCGCTGCAGCTCCTGCTCCCCTTCGCCGCGTGGACGACGGTGTTCTGGCTCGCCGGCGGCCGTCCGCTCGGCCTCGGCTCGATGCTCACGGCGCTCGCAGGCGGTACCCCGCCGATGTGGTTCCTGATGGCGCTGTTCGTCGTGAGCCTCTTCTTCTACCTGTTCTCATGGAACGAGACCCTGCTCGTCGTGCTGACCTGCCTGATCGCGCTGTGGCCGGCGGCGGTACCCGGCTTCTGCGTCATCCAGGCCGAGCGCCTCGTGCCGTTCTTCGTCGCGGGCCATCTGGCGAAGAAGCACGGCTGGAAGACCGGCTGGTGGACGGCGCCGCTGTACCTCGCGGGCATGTGGGCGATCTGGAGCAGCGCCGGCGCGAACCTGCTGTTCCCCACGCCGCTGTGGACCGACGCGTTCAACGCGTGGGCGTCGGACGTGTGGTGGCTCGGCGGCAGCGTGCTCGTGCGCACGCTGCGCGTGGCGGTTCCGCTCTGCGGCATCGGCGCGCTGTTCCTCGCCGGACGCAGGTGGACGCCGCTGCAGGGCTGGGGCACGCGCAGCCTCGGCGTGTACGCGGCACACCAGCTCGTCCTGCGCCTGTTCGCGAT
>VAUM01000407.1 GCA_005774595.1 Actinomycetota bacterium | reverse complement strand
CGTCCGCCCCGCCGAGTTCCTGGAGCGCGCCGAGGAGACCGGCAGCCGCCTGTGCATCGTCGCCGCCGAGAAGATGGAGACCGCGCAGTCGCTCTCGCGCGTGCGCGACATGTTCACCCAGGCCGGCCACTCCGACATGGTCATCCTCGCGCTGGGCGGCCCGTTCGTGGCCGACCCGTCGCTCGCCCGCGCGGGCGGCTGCAATGGCGTGATCTCCGGAGCCGAGTCCGGCCTGCGTCTCGTGGCAAAGGTCGCGGCCGACCTCCTCGGCGTGAGGGGGTCGTAGCGGCCGTGCCGCAGGTCAGCGAACAGGTCCGCTACGCCGAGGCGCTCGCGCGCCAAGGCGCCATCTGGCCGGCGGTCGACGCCTGCTGGCAGGCGCTCCGGCTCGACCCGCACGACCCGCTCGCGCTGTCGCTCGTCGCCGAGCTCATGCTGTCCGGCGACTTCTACGACGAGGCCATCGACGCCGCGGCCCGCGCCATCGAGCTCGACCCCGACTGCTCGCCGGCGTACCTCGCGCTCGGCCTGGCGTACGACCGGCACGGCGGCATGTGGGACCAGTCGATCCTCGTGTGGCAGGAGCTCGCCGAGGTCGTCCCCGACCTGGTCACCGCCCACGTCCAGTTCGGCGAGGCGCTCGCGGTCTCCGGCTTCGACGAGGAGGCCATCGACGCGTGGCGCCGCGCGCTCGAGCTCGACCCTGCCGAGGCGCGCGCCATGTACAACCTCGCCGTCGCCGCCCTCAAGCGCGAGGGCATGGCCACCGCGCTGCCCGGCTTCCGCAAGGCCGGCGAGCTGGACCCGAGCCAGGATGAGCTGTTCTTCGCGCTGGCCGGCATCGTCGACGACGGCAACCCCGCGCCCGACCCGGCCGACGTGCTGCCGGACCGCAACTCGCGGCTGTGGGCCGCCGGCGCGCTCGCCTACGAGGAGGACATGATCTCGGCCGCCGAGCTCGTGCGCCTCATCCTCGACCAGAATCCCGACGACGCCGAGGCGCTCGCCACGGCCGCGTATTGCTACCTGAAGCAGGAGGCCGTCAACGAGGCCATCGCGTGCGCGATGCGCTCGCTGGCCGTCAACGGCAAGACCAAGACCGCCATCTACTGCCTCGGCGTGTCGTTCGCCAAGCGCCCGGGCCTCAACAAGCACGCCAGCCGCGTCTTCACCGCGCTCGCGAAGTCGGCGCCGGGCCAGGCGCTGCCGCACGTCATGCTCGCCGAGACACTCCTCGGCTTGCAGAAGTACGGCCAGGCGAAGCAGTCGTACCGCACGGCGCTCGACCTCGACCCCGCGTGCGTGCGCGCGCGGTTCGGGCTCGCGGCCGTGCTCATCACCGAGGGCCGCCACGCCGAGGCGCAGTGGGAGATCCGCCGCGCCGCCTACTACGACACGAAGCGCCAGGGCCTGTTCTGGTCGCTGTGGGACGAGTACGTGGGAGGGGGGTCGTAGGGGATGCCCACCAAGAAGGGCGGTCCGCGCACGCGTCGCGGCGGCGAGGGC
>VAUM01000406.1 GCA_005774595.1 Actinomycetota bacterium | reverse complement strand
GCTCACCTTCGAAGCCGCCGGGCGTTTCTCGTTCTTCGGGAAGTGAAGGCAGTGCCCCGTGTGGCATCGGGGCGCACAGTACGGAGGTGACCGCCATCAGCTCTACCGATACGCGAGTCAACGACAAGATCCGGGTGCCGAAGGTGCGCCTGATCGGCGTCGACGGCGAGCAGCTCGGCATCTACGCCACGTCCGACGCCCTCACGATGTCGGACGACCTGGGCCTCGACTTGGTCGAGGTCGCGCCGAACGCGGATCCGCCGGTCGCCAAGATCATGGACTACGGCAAGTGGCGCTACGAGGAGGCCATCAAGGCCAAGAAGGCGCGCAAGCACCAGACCATGATCCAGATCAAGGAGATGAAGTTCCGCCCGAAGGTCGACAAGCACGACTACGAGACGAAGAAGCGTCACGTCGTGCGGTTCCTGGAGGCGGGCGCCAAGGTCAAGATCACGATCATGTTCCGCGGACGCGAGATGGTGCACGCCGAGCGCGGGCTGGCCATCCTGGAGAAGCTGGCCGAGGAGCTGCGGGAGTTGGCGGTCGTCGAGGCCGAGCCCAAGCTCGAGGGGCGGAACATGTTCATGCTGCTGGCTCCGGTCAAGCCCAAGGAGCCGAAGAAGGAAGCACATGCCGAGAAGCCGGCCGAGGAAGCTGCGGCCGACGAGGCCGCCGAAGCGCCGGCCGCCGAGGCTGACGAGAGCCAAGGAGAGTGACCGCATGCCGAAGATGAAGACGCACAAGGGCACCGCGAAGCGGTTCCGCACCACGGGTACCGGCAAGATCGTGCGGGGCAACGCGTTCAAGAGCCACATCCTCGAGAAGAAGAGCCCGAAGCGGAAGCGCGCCTTCCGCGCCGAGTCGCTCGTGGATCCGGCCAACACCGCCGTCATCAAGAAGAACCTCGGCATCGGCTGATACGCCGATCTCGCCGCTGATACGAGAAACGAGGAGTGATCACCGATGCCTAGGGTGAAGAGGGCGGTCACCGCCAAGAAGAAGCGCCGCACAGTACTGACTCGTGCGAAGGGCTACTCGGCCTGCAAGTCGCGCACGTACAAGGACGCCAAGGAGCAGGTCCAGCACTCGCTCCAGTACCAGTACCGCGACCGCCGCAACAAGAAGCGCGAGATCCGCCGCCTGTGGATCGCGCGCATCAACGCCGGCGCCCGCCTGTCGGGTCTATCGTACTCGCAGTTCATGCACGGTCTGAAGGTGGCCGGCATCGCGCTGGACCGCAAGGTGCTGTCCGACATGGCGATCAACGACGCCGCGTCGTTCGCGAAGCTCGCCGAGCTGGCCAAGCAGGCCGTCGCCGCGTAGAGCGAAGCGCGCACGGTTCGACCCGGCTTCGAGGCCCGTCACCGCGATGGTGGCGGGCCTCAGCGCGTAGTGGCGGGGGAGCGCCTGAGCGTGGCCGAGGCGAGTGCCGCGAGCGCTCCGACGATGAAGTAGCCCACGGCGCCGGCGTTGAGCATGAAGACCAGTTCGAAGCCGCACCACAGCAT
>VAUM01000405.1 GCA_005774595.1 Actinomycetota bacterium | reverse complement strand
ACACCGCGCACCACGAGCTGGCCGCCTCCAACGACGCGCTCGAGGAGAACGTCCGCAAGCGCACCGCGGAGCTCGCCTCGGCCAACGACACCCTCAGCATCGAGATCGACGTCCGGCGGCGCACCGAGGAGCAGCTCGCGTATCTCGCGAGCCACGACTACCTGACCGGCCTCATCGGCCGCCGGCGCTTCGAGGAGGACGTCCGGGCCGAGATCCTCCGGGCCGACCGGGAGTCGTCGAGCGGAGCGGTCGTCTGGATCGACCTCGACGACTTCAAGGAGTTCAACGACTCCCTCGGGCACATGGCCGGTGACGACATCCTCCGGGGCATCGCGGGTGTACTCATGGAGAACGTGCGCGGATACACCTCGGTGGCCCGCCTCGGAGGCGACGAGTTCGCGCTGCTGCTGCCCAACGTCGACGCCGAGGAAGCGGTCACCGTCGCGGAGCGCGTGCTCGAAGACCTGACCGCAGCCCGGATCGTCACGTTCGAGCACCCCGTCCACCTAAAGGCCAGCGCGGGCGTCGCGGTGTTCCCGCAGCACGCCGAGACCGTCGATGACCTGCTGGTCCGGGCGGACCTGGCGCTCTACCACGCGAAGCACGTGCGCCGCGGCGGCGTCTGCGTCTACGACGACGCCGACACGTGGCATTCCGAGGTCGAGTCGCGTGCGAGTTGGATCCACCGCATCGACGAGGCACTCGAGGAGGACCGGTTCGCCGCGTGGGCGCAGCCGATAGTGCAGATCGGGTCAGGGAGGATCGTGCGCTACGAGCTCCTGGTGCGCATGCTCGACGCGAACGGCACCGTCATCCTTCCCGATGAGTTCCTGCCCGCCGCGGAGGCGTTCGGCCGCATCGGTCAGATCGACCGATGGATGCTCGCGACCGCCGTGAGCGCGATAGCCGAGTCGGGCGACGGTCTGCAGCTCGACGTCAACATCTCGGGCCGCACGTTCACCGACCCGACACTGCTCGGCTACATCGGGCAGCGCATCGCCGACGCCGGCATCCCGGCGGAGCTGCTCGGACTCGAGATCACCGAGACCGCGGCGGTCGCCGACATCGGTGAGGCCAGGTCGTTCATCCGCGACATGCGCGGCCTCGGCTGCCGGGTCGCGCTCGACGACTTCGGCACGGGGTTCTCGTCTCTCCACTACCTCAAGCAGTTCGAGTTCGACTCGATGAAGATCGACGGCAGCTTCGTGCGCTCGCTCGAGACGAACCGGCAGGACCAGCATCTCGTGAAGGCCGTGGTCGAGATGGCCCGGGGGCTGGAGCTCGAGGTGACCGCAGAGCACGTCGAGAACGCCGGCATCCTCAAGCTGCTCGCGGACCTGGGTGTCGACCTCGCGCAGGGGTGGCACACCGGCCTGCCGGAGCCGCTCGACGCGGTCATCGAGGTGCGCCGCACGGATGCGCCGGGGGCCGCCCGAGCCGCAGGGTAGCCGCGCCGCGAGCGGCAGCGACGCAAAGCGGGGTAGGAACCCTTCGTCCCCCCTCCCGAGG
>VAUM01000404.1 GCA_005774595.1 Actinomycetota bacterium | reverse complement strand
ACCGCCGAGGCGGTCGGCTATGACCTCACCGTCGCGCTCGACGACGCCCCGGCGCCGCTGTCGGGGATCGAGCGCTACGCGGGCGCGGACCGCTACGGCACCTCGGTCGAGATCTCGCGTCGCACCTTCCCCGAGGGCGGGTGCGACGCCGTCGTCATCGCGAGCGGCAAGGGCTTCGCGGACGCGCTGTCCGGCTCGGGGCTGGCCGGCGCGGTCGGCGGTCCGCTGCTGCTCACCGACCCAGCAGCGCTGTCGATCGGCGCGTGGGAGGAGATCTCGCGCCTCGGCGCCACGAAGGCGTTCATCGTCGGCGGGACCGGTGCGGTCTCCGACGACGTGTACGTGGACCTCGACCTCGGCGGCATCGAGGTCACGCGGGTGGCGGGCGCGACGCGGTACGACACGGCGGTCGCCGTCGCCGACCGGATGAACGCACCCGACCTGCTCGACGGCGCCGTGACCGAGGCCGTGGTCGTGTACGGCGGCAACTTCCCCGACGCGCTGGCCGCCTCCCCGGTGGCGTACGCGCAGGGGATGCCGGTCCTGCTCACGCCGAAGGACGCGCTCGGCGCCTCGGCGCGCGCGTTCCTCGCCGCGAACTGTTCGCAGGCGTACGTGATCGGTGGGGCCGGCGCCGTGAGCGAGGCGGCGTACAGCCAGGTCGCCTCCGCGACCGGAAGCGCTGAGCGCATCGCGGGCGCGGACCGCTACCTCACCGCGCGCATGGTCGGCGAGTGCTTCTCCGGGACCGGCAACGGCTTCGGCTTCGTGGGTATCGCCAAGGGCACCGACTTCCCCGACGCGCTGTCCGGCGGCGCGGCGACCGGCTATGAGCGCGGCGTGCTGCTGCTGACGCCGGCCGCGCCGCTCGGCGATGCCGCGCTCGGCGCGATCCGCGACGACATGGTGTGGGGCGACGACGCCGCCGTCTTCGGCGGCGAGAGCGCAGTGAGCGTGGCCGCGTTCGCGACCGCGGCCGAGGAGATCGGGCTCAAGGAGCCGTAGGCCTGCGGCTACTGCGGCGCGAGGTCGTAGATGCGGAAGCCGGCACTCGTCTTCTTGACCTTGTAGACGTAGGTCTGTGGCTCGCCGTACCACGTCTCCGTGCACGTCACGTCGAATCCGCCGCTCGAGTTGGGTGTGACGTCGGTGATGACGTAGTCGGTCAGCCCCCCGCCGCTCACCTCGGCACTCGCACTGTCGCTGTGGAACGGGTCGACGGTCAGCTTCTGCGCCTCGAGCCCGTCGTCCTGCAGCACCCAGCCGAGGAACGCCTTCACGGTGTCGTGCGCCTTCTGCTCGTCGGCGTTGCCGATGACGTCCTCTGAGCCGCCGCCGCCGCCGGTGTCGTCACCGGTGTCGCCGTTCGTGCCGTCGTCGATGACGACCCACCCGCTGCCCTGCTCTTCCACGACGACGGTCCCGGCCCACTCGCTCGCCGGCGGACCGATGAGGTAGCTGCGCTGCGTGCCGTCGTCGGAGTCGAGTTCGTAGACCCAGTCCGGCTCGGGC
>VAUM01000403.1 GCA_005774595.1 Actinomycetota bacterium | reverse complement strand
CCTGGTAGGCGTGCACGATGCCGTCGTCCTCGACGAACGCCGACACCATGACGTCGGGCGTGTACGGCGCGGTCCCGCACAGCGAGAGCGTGGTGATGTCCTCGGCGAGTTCCTCGGGCGTCGCTCCGAGCGCGTCGGCCAGTGCGGTGAGGCCGAGCTCCGAGTCGGCGAGCAGGTGCGGCAGCAGCGCGAGCATGCGGCGTGCGCGCAGGGCGGCGGGGGTCCTAGCCGGCATGGGCGCTCACCGCCTCGGCGAGGCCGTCGCGCAGCATCGCGACCGCTTCCGGCGGCCCGGCGATCGCGATGCCGGGTCCGTTCTCGACCACCCACTGCGCGAGCCGTCGCGGGTCTCGGGCGGGGATGCTCCAGGCGAGCGAGCCGTCGGCGGCGGCGTCCAGCGTCCCTGCGCCGCCGGTGAGCGCCGGCGCGCGCCATGCGTCCGACGGCGAGAACGTCAGGTGCGCCTCGAACGGCTCGCCGCCGCCGTACTGGAACGGCAGGCCGACGAAGCTGCGCACGTCGAAGCCCTCAGGCCGCTCGAAGTCCGGCGACTTGGGCTGCTTGGCGTTGGCCTCGGGCGCGCGCATGCGCGCGGCGGCGTACACGCGCGGCCCGCCGGCGGCGTCCGTGGCGGTATCGTGGCCCACCAGGTACCAGCGCCCGTCGCGCAGGAACAGCCCGTACGGCTCGACCTCGCGCGACCGCGACTCGCCGAGTGCGTTCGTGTAGCCGAACCACACGGTCTTGCGCGCCTCGACGGCGGCGGCCAACAGCGCGACGGATGCACCCTGCGCCTCCGGGTCCTCGTCGGCCAGCCGCGCGGCGGCGGGTGCGGTGCCGTCGGCATCGAGGTCGGGTACGACCTTGGCCAGCGCGAGTCGCAGGTCGTCCGCGAACGGGAACGCGGGGTCGCCGGCGAGCGCCACCCCGATCGCGTGCAGGGCGGCGAGTTCGGCGCGCGTGAAGCGGACCTCGGCGGCGAAGGTCGCGGACGGGTCGAGGGCGTAGAGGCCGCCGGGCGCCTCCTGGTCGTGCGTGATCGCGAGCCCCGCGGCGCGCAGGTCCTCCTTGTCGCGCTCGAACATGCGCAGGAACGCGGCCTCGTCTTGGGCCCGCGGGTAGCCGGCGACCTCGGTGCGGATCTGCTCCGCGGTGACGGGGCCCTTCGCGTCGGCGAAGTACAGGGCGAGGTTCACGAGGCGTTCGAGCGCGTCGGCCACGGCGGTCCCCTCGGTGCGGCACGGGCGGGTCGGGCGCGCGGAGCGCCCGCGGTGCGTGGCGCGATTGTAGCGCGCGGTACGGACGCGGCGGGCCGGGTGCGCGAACACCCCCGGGGAAGAGGAAAGAGGGTGGCTCTTATACACCACTGACGCCGCCGGCGAAGAAGAAAGGGGAGATCGTGGTGGGGGACGCAGAAACAGAAGACAAAAAACAGATGAGGCCGTGTTGGATGCTACAAGAGGACAGTGACATGCAGAAGAGCTCAGTGTACATGAACGCTCGTGTACACAGATGG
>VAUM01000402.1 GCA_005774595.1 Actinomycetota bacterium | reverse complement strand
GTGCCGTTTAGGTCGCGCAGGCGGAAGGGGTTGGCCCCCGCCATGGTGAAGTCGTGGCCCACGGTCTTGTCGTGGCAGCCGGTGGTCGGGTCGTTGCAGGTTCTCGCCCCGTTGGCGGCCGCGCCGTGGCCGAACGCCGAGTAGTTGGCGCTGTTGAGCAGGGAGATTACGCCGTCGGTGCCGTTCCAGTTGTTTACGTCGGCGCCGGTGGTGCCGTGGCAGCTTTCGCAGGTTACGGAGGTGCTTGCGGTGGTCCAGCTGATGCCGGAGGTGCCGTGGCAGCTAAGGCTTCCGCAGGTGTAGGAGCCGACGGTGTAGTTGAAGGCTACGTTGACGCCGTTGAATTTCTTGCCCGCGCCGGAGGCGGCAACGTTGATGGAGCCGTTGATGTGGTTGGTCGAATTTATTGTGGTCCCCGCGTCGTTGGTAACTGCGGTGACCGTGGTGTAATGGCAGTATTCGCAGGTTATGCCGGAGTTGATGTGCGAATCGTGCGCGTAGGTGGTTATGTTGGTGCCCGCGTCAATGCCAGCGTGGCAGCTGCGGCAGGTTAGGTCGTTGGTGCTCCAGTCCGGGGTGGTGCCCCAGGTCGGATTGGTGAAGGTTCCCTTGCCGTTGGAGTGGCAGTAGAGGCTCTGGCAGGTGTTGGTGGTTTTATTATAGGTGGCGGATGTGTAGTTCTGGAACCTTACCGATTGAGGGGTGAAGCCGGCGAGGGTCGAGTTGTGGGTGGTGGTATTGGCTACTACGTAATCGTAGTGGCACTCTTCGCAGTTCATGCCGAGGCCGCCGGCGGTGGTGGAGGAAGCGTGACGCCTGTGCGGGGTCTTCGCCTCGTCCTGAGTGTAGCCGGAGGCGGCGGTGGCGAGCGAAGTGGGCGGCTGGCCGTGGCAGGTGGTGCAGGAGTCCTGAGCGCCCATCGAGCCAGTTGAATCGGTGTGGGTATGGCAGCTGAGGCAGTCCGAACCGGTTGCCTGCGCCTGCCCGGAATGCTGGGTCGAGTTGACATAGCCGGTGAGCGGGTAGATTGATACGTTGTTTACAACCACGCCCTGGTGGCACTCGGCGTTGTCGCAAGCGCCGGTGCCGGAGGCGTCATAGTAGTAGGAGGTGGTGGTGCTGGCGGCTATCAGCTCCCAGGTGCCGGAGGTGGCGTTGATGCCGTAGCGGTTTGCTCCGGCGGTGTTGCTCTTGGGGATGAAGCGGCGGAGCATTATCTTGTTGGAAACGCCGGCGTAGGAGACGTTGACGCCGTGGGGCTCGTGGCAGTCGTTGCAGCCGGCCTGGCCGAACTGCGTGGCGCTGTAGCCGTGCGCGGGCACGTCGTCCTTTGCCTGGTGGCAGTTTCCGCATATCGAGAAGGCGTTGCTGAAGGGGGCTTCCTGGCGAAGAGACGACACTATCGTCTGGTTCACCGGCATGTTGAAGCGAAGGAAATTGGTAGAGTTCTGGACCGCAAAGCCGTGCGGCACGCTGGCGGAGTGGCAGGCGGTGCAGGAGTAGCCGAGGGACTTGCCGCTGAGGTCGG
>VAUM01000401.1 GCA_005774595.1 Actinomycetota bacterium | reverse complement strand
GGTGGCGAGGCCGAATCCAAGGATGATGCGCCGGAGCATGCTCCCCCTCAGGACGACGCGACACTCACTAACGTCTGGCAGTTGAGCGGCGAGCGAAGTGAGCCCGCTCGAACTGCTTGTTGGACGCATCCGCGCCTGGGGGGATTGTCCGCCCTGTTGACGGCTGCGTGCGACACTACGGCTTCCACATCATCGGAGGGGTTGGCCCCGCGCGGCCGATCGCAATCCCCTCAATGGGGGAGCGCGTGACCGTTCCGGTCAGGCTCCTCCATTGGAACGCCACAGGGCGTCCGTCCTTGTCGGTCAAGAAGTACATCTCACCGTGTCCCACTCCGCCACTGGAGTCCTTGCTGCGGGTGTCGTTGTCGTGGGCGGAGATGGCCGAGTCGATCAAGGGGACTCTGTACTGCGTCATTCCGTCGCGCGTGCCCAAGCGCTCCGGCGAATCAGCGATGATCATGACGTGTCCTGTGTCCGGTTTGTCCGCGCTCGATTTCCACTTGTAGGCGATGACATCGCCGGGCATCGCGTGATCCAGCCGATAGACTTGGCGCCACGTCGCGTCAGGGATGGCATCGAACACCTTGATACGGCCGATGCGCTCTCGCACCTTGATGTCCTGCTGAGCGGCGAAGTACTCGTAGTAGTCCCAGGCGCGCGGCCTGGCCTCCTCGGGGTGGGCGGAGCGGGCGTGGTCGATGACGGGCGCGAGGTTGTCGGCGGCTACTCGGCCGAGGACGTAGTCCACCAAGCCCGAGCAGTCGCACAGGTAGACGCCTCTCGTTTCGTCGAAGGTCATCGGGCTGTGCGTGTAGCTCGTCTCCTTGGTGTTGCGCACGATGCGGTCCGCTTCGTCGTAGATCGCGAGCGTCCGGAACTCCCCGATAGCGGTCGTGGTCGAAGACGCGAGCCCTGGCGCGGTGCCGTCCGCGGCGGTCCCGTCTATCAGCAGCTCGGGATTGACCAGATCGCCCGTGGGCAGCGTCTGACCGGGTAGCGCGGAGACGATGAAGCGCAGGGTGTCGCCCTCCAGCACCGGGCCTGACAGCTCGATCGCAGTCCCCTTGCGACCCCCGTCCACCTCCCAAGCGAGCGCGGCGTTGGGCTCGCTGTCGGCGAAGTACCCGTCCCAGGCGGCGACCAGTTCATCGACGCTGATCTCGCGGGCCTTGCGCGTCGGCCGGTCGCTGAACTCCAGGCAGACGGCGTGCACTGGTGAGAACTCGAGCGTGGCCCCGTTGAGGCTCCCCGCCTGAGCGCTGACGCCGATGAGCCAGGTCACCTGATCGGTGCGGGTGTCTGTCGTAGCGCTGGGCGGCCGGCCGCACCCGGACGGGACCGCGAGAATCGCCAGCGCTGACACTACTGCCAGCGCAGAGGTGATCCCGCGACGTGCGGCACCATTCTTGAGTCTCACGGCGTCCTCCCGGAGTCCACGCGAACATGGCTGGGCCATGCCAGCGCGACCCTTGCGTCCAACGTTTCTGCGCATCACCGGCGGCACGCCGGTTCCTCGCCTGCGATTCGAGTCT
>VAUM01000400.1 GCA_005774595.1 Actinomycetota bacterium | reverse complement strand
GGCCTGCTCGTCGGCGTCATCGTGATCGTGGGCGCGCTGACGTTCTTCCCTGCGTACGCGCTCGGGCCCATCCTCGAGCACTTCGCCATGCTCGCCGGCCGGGTGTTCTAGAGGGACGGTGACGGTGACCACGCACATGGACAGGGACGCCGCCGAGCCGAAGCCCGCCTCGCGGCGCGGCTCGATGGCCGACACGGCGCTGATCGGGCGCGCGGTCGCCGACGCCTTCGTGAAGCTGGACCCGCGCCGTCTCTACCGCAACCCGGTGATGATGGTCGTCGAGGTCGGGAGCGTGGTCACGAGCGCGTATGCGGTCTCGGCGGTCGCGACGCGGCGCGACGATGCGGCGTTCCTCGTCGCCATCGCGCTGTGGCTGTGGTTCACGGTTCTGTTCGCCAACTTCGCCGAGGCGATGGCCGAGGGCCGCGGCAAGGCGCAGGCGGCCGCGCTGCGCGGGATGCGCACCGACACCGTCGCCAACCGCGTGACCGAGGGGGGCGCGACCGAGACGGTGCCGGCCTCGGCGCTGAGGCGCGGCGACGTCGTCGTGGTCACCGCCGGTGAGGTCATCCCCGGCGACGGCGACGTGATCGAGGGCATCGCCTCGGTCGATGAGTCGGCCATCACCGGCGAGTCCGCGCCCGTGATCCGCGAGAGCGGCGGGGACCGCTCGGCGGTCACCGGCGGGACGAAGGTGCTGTCCGACCGCATCGTCGTGCGGATCACCTCGGACCCGGGTGAGACGTTCCTGGACCGCATGATCTCGCTCGTCGAGGGCGCGAGCCGCGCCAAGACCCCGAACGAGATCGCGCTCGACATCCTGCTCATCGCGCTGACCATCGTGTTCGTTCTCGTTGTGACGAGCCTGCAGTCCTTCGCGCGCTATTCGGGCGAGCAGGTCTCGGTCAGCGTGCTGATCGCGTTGCTCGTGTGCCTGATCCCGACGACCATCGGCGGGCTGCTGTCCGCGATCGGCATCGCCGGGATGGACCGGCTGGTGCGCCGCAACGTGCTCGCGATGTCCGGGCGCGCGGTCGAGGCCGCGGGCGACGTCGACACGCTGCTGCTCGACAAGACCGGGACGATCACGTTCGGCAACCGTCAGGCCGCCGAGTTCCTGCCGGTGCCCGGGGTCGAGGAGCACGAGCTCGCCGACGCGGCGCAGCTCGCGTCTCTGTCCGACGAGACGCCCGAGGGCCGCTCGATCGTCGTGCTCGCCAAGGGGCTCGGCATCCGCGAGCGCCACCTCGATCCGGACACGACCGCGTTCGTGCCGTTCACCGCGCAGACCCGCATGAGCGGCGTGGACGCCGAGGGCCGTCAGTTGCGCAAAGGCGCGGCGGACGCCGTGCGCGCGTGGGTCGAGTCGGTCGGCGGCACCGTTCCCGCCGAGTTCGACGCGCTCGTCCGCCACGTCTCCGAGAGCGGCGGCACGCCGCTGGCGGGGGCAGGGGGCGCGCGGGGCCCCGGCGCCATCCACCTCAAAGACCTCCGGGAGGGCGGCACCCGCGAGCGGTTGGGCCAACCGGGCGCGGTGG